>JBEKGQ010000553.1:0-5141 GCA_050012715.1 Polyangiaceae bacterium | reverse complement strand
ACCTTCACCGCGGTGCGCCCCGACGCGATGACCATGAGGCGGTCGAGCCCGCGCGCGCGCTCGACGATGCGCGTCTCGGGGGGGGCCTCTTCCCAGCGGCCGATGGCGAGGAGCTTCACGAACTCGCGCGGCGTGAGGGTGCGGAACGCGAGGCGGTAGAGGAGCGTCTCGCGCTCCGAGAGGCGGACGGGGCGTCGCTCGAGGATGAGCAGCCAGCTCTGGTAGAGGTTGATCGCGAGGAAGAGCGAGTTCCACGCGACGCTCGCGAGGAGCGGCTGCGGCTGGAGGAGCGCCCACGTCATCAGGAGGACCCCGGCGACCACCGTGAGGAGGCGCAGCCAGAGGATGTCCTTCACGAGGTACGACAGCAGGTAGAGCACGTTCGCGACGTGGAGCAGGTAGGCCATGTCGGGTTCTCCGGAGGATCACACGCGCAGGGGAGTCGCGCGAAGGGCGAGGCCGAGCGCGGCGTCGACGAGATCGGCGGCGTCGGCGTGGTCGGCGAGGTGGGTCGCGACGTGGCGGAAGGCGACGCGCCCCCCGGTGTCGACGACGAGGGCGCCACCCTGCTGGAGGACATCGCCGACGGTCTTGCGGGGGACGAAGCCGGCGGCGAGCGCGCGCAGGTAATCGACCACCGAGCGAAGCCCGTAGGTCGCCCACGCCGACCGCACGAGCCCCGCGGCCCGGAATGCGCCCAGCGTCGGATCGGTCAGGACGTCCACCGGCTTGTCGGCGAGCCCCTGCCGCTCCACGAACCCCGCGATGGCCTCCGGCGGCCCGTTCCCCACGAGCAGCGTGCGGGCTCCCGCGGCGTCGAGCTCGGCGAGCCGCGGCGCGAGCTCCGTCACCGTCACGTCGCACCCGATGCAGCCGAAGTGGCGGAGCATCACGACGACGCACGCCTGCTTCTCCCAGTAGGACCCGAGCCGCCGCCCCACGCCGGCGCGGTCCAGCACCACGGCGTCGGCGAGCCCGGGCAGCGAGGTCACCCGTCGACGTTACCCGTCGTGGATCCCGCCGGCCACCTTGCCGCGCCCCGCCGCGACCCGGTCGTTCCACGTCTCCGGCGCGCCGTTCGGCACTTCCTCCATGGTGATGCAGCCCGGCACCGGGCACACGAGCTGGCAGAGGTTGCACCCCACGCACTCCGGCTCGTCGACCCACGGCACGCGCTCGCCGGCGAGGAGGCCCACCGGGAAGGGAACCGGCGCCCGGGCCATCCCGGGCGCGTGGGCGTGCGGCGGGCGCGCCTTGTCCTCCCGTCCCGTGAAGATGCACTGGTGCGCCCCGTCGTGGCAGGCGACGACGCACTTCTGGCACCCGATGCACGTCTGCGGGTCGATCTTCGCGATGACCTTGTACGAGAGATCGAGCTCGCCCCACTCCTTGTACGCCGGTACCGCGCGGCCCACGAGCTCGCGCACGCTCTTCATGCGGTGCTGGTCGAGCCACTCGCTCAGGCCGTCGATCATGTCGCCGACGATGCGGTAGCCGAGGTGCATCACCGCGGTGCACACCTGCACCGTCGACGACCCGAGGGCCATGAACTCCGCCGCGTCGCGCCACGTCTGCACGCCGCCGATGCCGGAGATGGGCAGCCCGGCCACGTCCCGCGCGATCGCCGCGACCATGTGGAGCGCGATGGGCTTCACCGCCGGGCCGCAGTAGCCGCCGTTGGTCGACGCGCCGCCGACCCGCGGGTTCGGCACCATGCGCTCGAGGTCGACGCTGACGAGGCTCTTGATCGTGTTGATGAGCGACACGCCGTCGGCGCCGCCGGCCTTCGCCGCCGCCGCCGCCTCGACGACGTCGCCCGTGTTCGGGGTGAGCTTCACGAGCACCGGCGTCTTCGCGACCGCCTTCACCCAGCTCGTGATCTCCGTGATGAGCTTTGGCTCCTGCCCGACGCTCGATCCCATGCCGCGCTCGCACATCCCGTGCGGGCACCCGAAGTTCAGCTCGAGGCCGTCGCAGCCGGTATCCTCCACCTTGCGGATGAGGGTGTGCCAGTCGTGCTTCGTCTCGGTCATCAGCGAGATGACGAGCGCGTGCTTCGGGAAGCGGCGCTTCACCTCGCGGATCTCCCGGAGGTTCACCTCGAGCGGGCGGTCGGTGATGAGCTCGATGTTGTTGAAGCCCATGACCTTGCCGTTCGCGTAGTCCACCGCGCCGAAGCGGCTCGACGTGTTGACGATGGGGTCGCCCAGCGTCTTCCACACCGCGCCGCCCCATCCCGCCTCGAAGGCGCGCATCACCTGCTCGCCGGTGTTCGCGGGCGGCGCCGACGCGAGCCAGAACGGGTTCGGGCTCCGGATGCCCGCGATGTCGATGCTCAGGTCAGCCATGGTTCTCTGCCCACCGGGCGATGAGGTGCCGGGCGGCGTTGCGGCCGTCGGCCACGGCGTTGACGACCTCCTTGCCGCCGTTGACGCAGTCGCCGCCGGAGAACACCTTCGGGTTCCCGGTCGCGCCGATGGCCGCGTCGGCCACCACGCAGCCGCGGGCATCGAGGGCGACCCCCGGGAACTGCTGCGCCACCGACCGGAGCTTCGACTGCCCGATGGCCAGCGCCACCACGTCGCACGCCACCTCGTGCTCGGTGCCCGGGACCGCGACGCCGTTCTCCGTCCGCGCGACCCGCAGCGCCTTCACCGCGCCCGCCGCATCGCGCACGACCGCCACCGGCTGCGCGTGCAGCAAGAGGTGCACCCCGTCCTTCTTCGCGCCGACCATCTCGTGCTCGTAGCCGCTCATCTCCGCGGCCCCGCGGCGGTAGACCATCGTCACCGCGTCGGCCCCGAGCTGGGCGCACTCGCGCGCCACGTCGATCGCCGTGTTACCGCCGCCCACGACGACGACGCGACCGAGCTTGCGCCGGCCCGGGCCCGCCGCGAGCTTCATCCCCTCGATCCACGCCGTCGCCCCCACGACGCCCGGGCCGTCTTCGGCCGGGATCTTCAGCCGCGTGTCCTCCCCCAGGCCGAGCCCCAGGAACACCGCGTCGTACTCCGCGAGGAGCTGGGCCCCCGTCACGTCCCGCCCGACCTCGACGCCAGTCTTCATCTCCACCCCGAGCGACCGCACCCACTCGACCTCGCGCAGCGCGTCGTCCGCGTGCAGCTTGTACGGCGCCACCCCGGTCGTATTGAGCCCCCCGGGGAGGGCCCGCTTCTCGAGGATCACCGCGTGGTGCCCCTCGATCGCCAGGTAGGCCGCGAACGCCAGCGACGCCGGCCCCGCGCCCACGCATGCGACGCGCTTCCCGGTCGGCGCCTTCGCCACGACCATCGGCTCGTGCAGGTCCTTCGTCGCCGTCTCGGTCGCGTAGCGCTGCAGGCGCCCGATCGCGATCGGCTTGTCGACCCACGCCGTGTAGACGCACGCGCCCTCGCAGAGCACCTCGACCGGGCAAACCCGCGAGCAGGAGTACCCGAGGATGTTCTGCTCGAAGATGGTCCGCGCGCTCCCGCGCACGTTGCCGCTCGCGATTCGCTTGATGAACCCCGGCACGTCGATGCTCGTCGGGCACGCCTGCGTGCACGGCGCGTCGGCGCAGTAGAGGCAGCGCTCCGCTTCCATGCGCGCGTCGCCCAACGTCATGAGCGGCGCCTTGTCGGGCAGCGCGTTCTCGGCCCGCTCGGCGGGCAGCGTCTTCAGGTAGGTCGATGGCATCGCGTGGGGAGAGAGAAAAGCTGAACAGGAGGGATGGAGGGAAGGAGGTTGTTGGGATCGGACTTCCTTCCTCCTCTCCGCCTTCCCTCCTTTGAATCTTCTTGGGGTCTCTCAGAGCGCGGCGAAGGACTCGTCGAGGATCTTGAGCGCCTCTTCGATGTCGCCCTTGGTCGCCACGAGCGGCGGAGCCACCCGGAGCACGTTGTTGTAGAGGCCCCCGCGGCCGATGAGGAGGCCCCGCTTCTTGGTCTCCTCGAACAGGCGCAGCGTCGTCTCCGCCGCCGGGGTGCGGTCGCCCGCCTTCTCGTTCTTCACGAGCTCGACGCCCTGCATGAGGCCCCGCCCGCGCACGTCGCCGATGACGGCGTACTTCGCCTTGAGGCCCTCGAGGCCGTCGCGGAGGATCTTCCCCATGGCGGCCGCGTTGTCGACGAGCTTGTCGCCCGTGATGATGTCGATGGTCGCGTTGGCCGCGGTCGAGGTGATCGGGTTGCCGCCGAAGGTCGAGATGTTGCCGCCCTTCCACGAGTCGGCGATGGCCTTCGTCGTCAGCACCGCGCTGATCGGGTAGCCGTTGGCGATGCCCTTGGCCATCGTCATCACGTCGGGCTCGACGCCGTCGTGCTCGATGCCCCACATCTTGCCTCCGGTGCGCCCGAAGCCGGTCTGCACCTCGTCCGCGATGAAGATGCCCCCGTACTTGCGGACGATCTCGACGAACACCTTCATCCAGCCCTCGGGCGGGGTGATGAAGCCGCCCACGCCGAGGATGGGCTCCACGATGGCGCCGGCAATCTGTCCCGTCGTCGTCGTCTGGATCAGCTCCTCGACGTCCCGCGCGCAGCGCACGTCGCAGCTCGGGTAGGTGAGGCCGAACGGGCAGCGGTAGCAGTAGGGCGCGTGCGCGTGCTTCACCGCCGCGACCTGGGTCGGGATGACCCGGTAGCGCGCGTGGGCCGTCACCGACTGCGCCAGCAAGCTCCGCCCCGAGTAGCTGTGGCGGAGCGCGATGAGCTCCTGCCGCCCGGTGTACGTCTGCGCGAGCGCGATGGCCGTCTCGTCGGCCTCGGTGCCGCTGGCGCAGAAGAAGGCCCGGTCGAGCTTCCCCGGCGCGAGCCTCACGAGGCGCTCGGCCAGCTCGACGACGGGGACCGTCGGGTACACCGTCGACACGTGCCCGAGCCGCTCCATCTGCGCGCGCACCGCGGCGTTCACCTTGTCGTTCGCGTGCCCGACGCTGACGGTGAGGATGCCCCCGAAGAAGTCGAGGTACTGCTTGCCGTCGTAGTCGCGGACGCGCGTCCCCTTGCCGCTCTCGAGGGCGACCGGCTGGTCGTAGTAAGTCGCGGTGCTCGCGAAGAGCAGCTGCTTGTGCTTCGCGGTGACGTCGGCGTTGCTCATCTTCTTGTCGCTCACGGGTCGATCCTCGTGAAGTAAGCGTTGGCGTTAGCGTTGCGCGGTCAGGT
>JBEKGQ010000552.1:0-5144 GCA_050012715.1 Polyangiaceae bacterium | reverse complement strand
GGCACTCGAAGAGGTCATGGGCGCTCAGAAGTGGGCCAGCATGGAAGCCGAGAGGCCGACCTGGAACATCGCCGAGTCGACCCGCTGCGTCATCGTGGTGGTCGTCGTGCCCATGGTCGTGGTGTTGGTCGTCGTCTGCTCGCCGGTGATGGGGATGTCGATCGTCGGCCCCACGGTGAATCCGATGTGGTTCCAGGGAAAGATCACGAGCATTGCCTCCAGGTCCACCGCAAGCTGCGTCACCGAGCCGGAGCCGTTGCCGACGTTGCTCGTCGTCACGTCGTAGTACTCGATACCCGCGCGCGGCCATATGGCGAGCTTGTCCCCCAGCGGGAACGTGTAGCCGACGCGAGGAGCCACCCCCCAATAGGTGACCTTGGGCTGGTCGACGCTTTTCGACGAGCCCCCGCCGGCCGGCGACGTGCTCGTGGTCGCCGACAGGTCGGCATAGAGCCACGTGGCGAGCCCGAGCGTGAGGTTCCGGACGGGCAGCCAGTCGATGGCGAGCCTCGGCAAGTTGTAGAACGACGAGAAGACCCCGTAGGGTCCGCCGTTCGTGAAGGCGATTGACGTGCGCGCGTCGGTGACCGAGCTCCCATCGTTCGCGGTCGTCTTGACCGACTCGTAGCTGAGGAGCGGAAGGAGCCGGTCCACGCTGAGGACGATGCCCGGGCTGCCGAACTGGCGCTTGGGCTCCTGCTGCGCCCGCGCCGTGGCCGCCAGCATGAGGATCGATGAAATGCCGACGAGTGTGGCAAAACGAGACCGTCGAGACGTCATGCGGCGCGGGCAGGCAGGAGTCGTTCCGCCCCGCGGCATGCGCGGTCCGCGACTTGCTCGTCGTGTCGGAGTGGACGCAAATCTCGGCGAGCTCCCGCTCGCGCGCACGTCGAGGCCTTCACGGGAGGGGCAATTTGCGCTCGATGGGGCGTTCTGGCGGCGGGCGGCACGAGCCGGTGCCACGCGCTTGCCGGCTTGGTTCGTCCGGTGGGCACCGCCGCTCATCGGCGCCGCGATCGCCGTGGCGAGCCCCCGGGCGCGCGGCGCGATCTTGCGGCGTCTGGCGCGGACGCGAGGACCGGCGAGCCCGGTGCGCGACGCGATCGACGTCTATCGCACGTTCGCGAGCTTCGCGTCCTGCCTCACGGAGGTGCTCGCCACGGGCTCCAAGAACGACCGCGTCCCGGAAGCGGTCGTCCACCGCGACGACGGGGTAGTGCAGCTCCTCGCTTCGTCGGGCGGCATCATCCTCGTCACGGCGCACACCGCGGGGTGGGACACCCTGGGGGCCCTCCTCGCCCAGGAGCACCGGAAGCGCGTGATGCTCGTCATGCAGCGCGAACGAGACTCGGGGGCACGCGCGCTGCACGATGCCGCGCGGGAGGCGCGGCGCGGCGTGCAGGTCGTGCACGTCGGCGGGGATCCGCTCGCCTCGCTGCCGCTGATGCGGCACGTACGCGAGGGCGGCGTCGTCGCGCTGCAGATCGACCGCGTCCCGCGTGGAATGGCCGGTCGCGCGGTCCGGCTCTTCGGGCGACCCGGCCTCATTCCGGAGGGTCCTCTCCGGCTGGCCCAGCTCACGGGGGCCCCGATCGTGCCGGTCTTCTCGTCGCGGACCGGTCACCGGCGCTACGCGGTTCACCTCTGCGAGCCGGTCCACGTCGCGCGGCGCGCGGCGCCCGCGGAGCTCGACGCGGCCGCGCAGAGCCTCGCGGACGCCTTTGGCGGGTTCGTCAGCGCCCATCCCACGGACTGGTTCGCTTTCGACGAATGACGTGTCCCTGGCATCCACGATGCACGAATCGGCCCTGGAAGATGCGACGCTCCGACCTCTCGCCCTCCGAGCGCGCCGCCGACCTCCTCCGGGAGATCATCGCGGCGCTGCGCCGCCCCTCCTTCCCGTGGAGTGCCACGGCGGATCGTTGGCCGAGGCCCGACCCGCGGCTGAATTGAGCGCTTCGTTGAGCGAGATGGGCCGCGTGCGGGCAAGAGGGCGAGGATCTCGGCCCGCGTGACGGGCACGTGGATGCGAGGTCGCCCGTTCGCGCGAAGGCGTGCCTCGAGGGCCCGTGCCACGGAGGTGGCATGCACCCCCGGCGCCGATGCGATCAGAGCGGCTCGCTGGCGGCACCCGGCCCCACCGCTTTCTCCACGGCATCGAGGAGGACTTCGAAAGCGAAGGGCTTGTGTAGGAACGCGATGAAGCCCGCGCAACGAGCGCGGACGGTGCTCTCCGGCAGAGAGCTCATGAGAAGTACGGGAATCCTCGCCATTCGCTCGTCGGCTTGCATCGCGCGCAAGACGCCGGGACCGTCGAGGATCGGCATCATGTAGTCGAGGAGCACGAGATCCGGCGACTGCTCGCGCACGGCGGCCAGCCCCTGTACACCATTGGAGGCGACGTGCACGCGGAAGCCCGAATCGGACAGCGTCGCCGACAGCACGTCGGCGAGCCCGAATTCGTCATCGATGATGACGATGGTCTTCAAGCCAGCCTCCTTTCGGAGCCTGACTCGGACCATACGCTCGAAAGCTCACGGGGTAGGTTCATCTCCGGCGCCGGGCCGGCCCCCTCTTGCCCTTCTTCACCGGGCGATCGTTTCGCGGGGGTGGTGGAAGCTCGCCGGACGGGGCGTGCGCGGTGCCGGTCATGATGGCCTCCATCCCGTCGACGCGCCCGCGCACGTGAAGCCCGTCCCCGTCGATCACGAACTCGCGAATGGCAGGGTCGAACTCGGATTCGCGCAGCTTGAGGACCGAGATGATGCGTCGAAGCGTCCCGTTCACCTCGACGAACCGCATGACGACGAGGTCCTCGAGCAGAGGGGAGATCCCGTCGACCGGCGGCTGGATCTGCGGCGAGAAGATGGCGTGAAGCTCCGCCGAATAAACCGTGGTGACCCCGTGCGCACGCAGCTCGCGCGACAGCGCCCCGAAGAACCGAGGCACGCGCTCGAGGTGCGCCGCGGACGCCTTCAGCGCATTGAAGCCGTCGATGAAGAGGCGCTTGATGGACTTGCGAGAGACGGCCTCGAGGATACGGGCCCCGACGACGTCGAGCGACGGCTCTGCCGGGGACTGCCACATGATCTCGACATCCCCCGCCTCGCATCGGGCCTGGAGGTCCAGCCCGACCCCGGTGGCCTTGGCGATCGCCCGTTTCGGCGTCTCGTAGAACGAGAAGAGCAGCCCGCGGCTCTCGGCCGTGGACTGCGCGAGGAAGCTGTACCCGAGGATGCTCTTTCCCACCCCGGTGGGGCCGAGGAGCATTGCCGTCGTGCCACACAGAAGGCCGTCCCCCAGCATCGCGTCGAGCTGAGGGACGCCGGTCCTCAGGCGCTCCGAGGTCCCGGCGTCGGCGAGGTCGGCCGAGAAGGACTCGAGGCGGGGGTGGACCAGGATGCCTTCGTCGCTGATCTCGAAGCTGTGGACGCCACGTAGATAGGTACTGCCGCGGAACTTCTGCACCAGGAGCTCGCGCTGCATACGCACGCCGAACGCGTGGTCGCTGAGCTGGACCAGGCCGTCGACCATCGTATGGACGGGTTGCACGCGGTCGTTCTCCGTCACCCCGCTCGACAGGAGGAATATCGTGCAAGACGCGAGCGCGGCGTGCACCTGAAGCTCGTGGACGAACTTCTTGAACTCGCGGTCGCTGGCGGCCGACTCGCCGACGGCCGCGAACCCGTCGAGCACGATGAGCTTGGCGCGATGCGATCGCAGCTCCTGCCGCACGAGGTCGAGCAACGCCTTGAGGCCTCCCTCCTCGAGCGAGCGGAAGCCGCTCACGTAGGTGAGCTTCTCCGGAATGGCCGAGGCGTCGAAGAACGACATGTCCTGCAGGTGCTGCAGCAGCCTCGTGTGTGACTCGGCGAGGAGCGTGACGTAGAGCGCACACTTGTCCTCTTTCACCGCGTGAAAGGCGAGCTGGTTGGCGAAGATGGTCTTGCCGGCTCCCGGACGGCCCTCGACGATGTAGACGCCGCCGGAGAAGAAGCCCCCGCCGAGGACTCGATCGAGCCCGGGGATACCGCTGTGAAATCGGTCGAGCTTCGGAGCGAAGGTCGTGGAGCTCATGGATGGGGTTCGTATATCCCCCGTGGCAGAGTTGCTGTGAAGATGGAACCCGCGCCCGGACGACTGGCAACGGCGATCTCGCCCCCGTGCGCCACCGCCAGCTTCCGGGCGATCCACAGCCCCACCCCGAAGCCGGGGCGCTCGGCGCTCGAAACGGCGCGCTCGAACCGCTCGAAGATGCGGGCTTGGTCCTCGTCCGCGATCCCGACCCCGCGGTCGTGCACGCGCAGGCTGGCGACGGCCGGGTCCGCCCGCACGTGGACCGTGACGGGAGAGCCGGCCCCGTACTTGATGGCGTTCGACAGCAAGTTCCACGCGATCTGCTCGAGCGCCCCACGGTCCCAGTGACCGACGACGCCATCGTCCAGCGCGAGCTCCACCGGGCATCCGGCGCGCCTGGCCTCGTCCGCGAGATCGCACCCTACCTCGCGCACGACGCCGTCCAGCGCGACGATCTGACGGTCCAGACGCAGACCGCCGGTGGTGATCCGGGAGACGTCGAGAAGGGTCGTGGTGCGCCGGACGAAGCGCCGGGCTTGCCGGTCGAGCGCCGCCAGACGGCCGAGGAGCCACGTCGGAACCCCGGGCTCGGAGCGAGCCTGGAAGGCCATGCTCGTCGCGTTCAGCACGAGAGCGGACAGTGGATTGCGGAGCTCGTGGCCGGCAGTGGCGATGAAGGTATCGCGCGCCACCACCGCCTCCCTCAACGCGGCGATCTCGAGGAGGGCCTCCTCATGAACGCGCCTGAGCTCGGCGAGCTCGCCCTCGACCAGCTTGTCCTCCCCGACGAGGGGAGCTTCGGAGGTCTCTCTCGTGCGGCCCATCGCGGCGGTCGCCTGCAAAGCAAGCCGTGTTCCAGTCGAGCTTGCAGCGGTTGCCAGCGACCACCTTCTGGGCGGAGACGAGTGCCCACTCGCCCCATGAGGCAGTCTGCCTCGACCAACCTGCAGGCCCCCCGAGTCGGCGCGCCCGCGAGTGCGAAGGACTGCTACCCTGGGCGCCCCAACCGTCCCACGGAGCGCCCGGGAGGATTCCGCCGATGAGCCAGCTACCCGTCACACGCCTCG
>JBEKGQ010000551.1:0-5155 GCA_050012715.1 Polyangiaceae bacterium | reverse complement strand
CGTCGCCAACGCGGCCGTGCCGTTCGACCTCTTCACGTCGACGCCGGACTACACGCCCTACACGTACACGCCGCGCGCGTGGCCGCTCGCCTGCGGCTCGGGCGCGACGATGATGGAGCAGCACCTCACCGAGAGCTGGCGCTTCGACGAGCCGGACGAGCAGCCCGGGCTCGACGGGCAGGTCACGCGCTGGATGCGTGGTATCCAGCGCTGACGAGCGATGAGCAGGACGAAGACGAGCCCCCGGAAGACGAGCCCGGCGACCCCCGCCCTCCGCGCCAGCGCCGTCCGCGCTGCGCTCGCCGCCCTGGGCGACCCCGCGCGCGCGAAGCACAGCGCCGGGTTCTTCAAGACCGGCCCCGGCGAGTACGCCGAGGGAGACGTCTTCCTCGGCATCCCCGTCCCGGCCGTGCGCACGGTCGTGCGGCGCTTTCGGGGGCTGCCGCGGCCGGAGATCGAGCGCCTGCTCCGCTCGCGCCTCCACGAGGAGCGGCTGACCGCCCTGCTCCTCCTCGTCGACGCCTACGAGCGGGCCAGCGAGGGCGACAAGGCGCCCCTCTGCCGGTTCTACGTCGACAACCTCCGCTGGGTGAACAACTGGGACCTCGTCGACAGCTCGGCGCACCAGATCCTCGGCGACCACCTCCGGAAGCGCGCGGCCCACGACCGCAAGACACTCGGGCGCCTGGCGGGCTCGCGCGACCTCTGGGAGCGTCGCGTGGCGGTCGTCGCCACGTTTGCCTTCATCCTCGGCGGGGACCCCGGGCCGACCTTCGACATCGTGCGCCAGGTCATGGCCGACGAGCACGATCTCATCCACAAGGCCGCCGGCTGGATGCTGCGCGAGGTCGGCAAGCGCGTCAGCGAGAAGGCGCTGCGCGCGTTCCTCGAGGAGCACGCGACGGGGCTGCCGCGGACGGCGCTCCGCTACGCCATCGAGCGGTTCCCGCCGGCCGAGCGGAAGGCCTGGCTCGCGCGCTGAGGAGGGCGCGTGCGCCACGCTGGGCCCCGGCACGATCGCCGAGTCGCGTCGGGCAACGCCGTTGGCGGCCTCGGGGGCGGTGATCGCCCGCGCAAATCGCGAGGTCCGGCGCGGCCCGGATCATGCTGACGAGCCGGCCGGACGAGCGGAGCGGGGAGACGCGAACCATGCATCGATGGCTTTCCTGGGCGGGGACGGTGGCGGCGGGGACGATGGCCCTGGGCGGGCTGACGGGGTGCGGGGGCGCCTCGTCGACCGAAGGGCTCGGCGGCGGGGGAAACCCGGACGCGGCGGGCGGCGGCGGGGACGCCGGTGGCGGGCCGGTCCTTCCGGCAGGGGTCGTGGCGACGCTGGACGACCAGCCGATCGCCCTCTCCGTCATCGGCAACCAGGTCTACGTTGCGCTCTTCATCGACGGCATCGTGTCCGTCCCCACGTCGGGCGGGACGGTCACGTCCCTGGTCCCCTCCGTGACGGGGTACACGCCGCTCGGCGTCTACTTCCAGAACGCGTTCGTCTTCGACCGCACGAACCTCTACTTCTCGGAGAGCTCCGGCGGATACACGAGCGGCGCCATCGCGTTCGCGCCCATCGGCGGCGGCACGCCGACCGTGCTCGCCTCGTCGCTCGGCTTCACCGCGGGCATCGCGTCCGACGCGAGCAACGTCTACTGGGTCGACCAGGACCAGGGGACCATCAGCCGCGTCCCGCTCGGCGGCGGCAGCGCGACGGTGCTCGCCAGCGGGCTGAAGACGCCGGGCGGCCTCGCGCTCCAGAACGGAACGCTCTACCTCACGGATGCGGCGGGTGACCTGCTCGCGGTACCCGCGAGCGGCGGCAGCGTGACGACCATACTCACCGGCCCCGGCCTCCCGCCGAACACCGAGCTCGCCGACTACTCGCCGACCGTCGTCACGGACGCCAGCAACGTCTACTTCTCGGTGTGCTCGCAGGGCGGCGCGACGACGCCGGCCCTCTACCGCGTGCCCCTCGGCAACGGCGGCCCTCCGACGGTGCTCGCCAGCTCGTGCGCCGGCGGCATCGCGGTCGACGCGGACACCGTCTACTGGACGACGAGCGACAACACGATCAGCGCCGTCCCCATCGCGGGTGGCGCGACCCGCGTCGTCGCGACGTCGTCGCAGGGCATCTCGGGCGGTCCCGCGGTGGACGACGAGAACGTCTACTGGGGCGTCACCCCGCAGCTCGGGAGCTGCGGCCTCTGCCCTCCCCCGCCGCAGGGCCAGGTCAACGCCATCATGAGGGCGCCGAAGGGCGTCGAGTGAGCGAGCCTCCGCCCGGTCACGCGACGCGACGGTAGGCCTCCCACGAGACGCCGCCCGACTCGGCGGCCTCGAGGATGGCGTGCGTCTCGCGCGCGCCGAGGGGACCGAACTGGATCCCGAACTGGGTGGCCGACGAGCACTGGACGCGCCCCGGGAGGACGACGTCGGCGTCCTGGAACCGGGCGACGAGATCGACCTCGCTGCCGAAGGGCAACGGCTCGAGCGACTCGATGTCGGCGCCGACGATCGAGATGCGGACGATCCAGCCGATGGTCTGGCGATCGCTCCCGGGGGCGGAGAACGTCACGCGCTGGGGGATGAGGATCTCGGGTCGGCTCGGGCGGCGCGGCATGACTGACCTCCTCGTCGTGTGTCTCGTGTCGAACGGAGGATGGCGGTTTCGACCTGACGTGAACCTGAAACGGGGCCTCATCACCCGTTCGGGCGTCAGCGGCCGCCACGAGGGTTGCCATCGCGGGCGGCTTTCCCTACCTCGGAAGACACCCATGCCGTCCTTCGTCGACGCCAACGGCGTCCGGTTCGCGTACCTCGAGGAGGGCAGCGGCCCGCTCGTCCTCCTCGTCCACGGCTTCCCCGACACGCCGCACACGTGGGACGCGGTTCGCCCCGCGGTCGCCGCGCTCGGATACCGCGTCGTCACGCCGTTCACGCGCGGGTACTACCCGACGGCCATCCCGGCCGACGGCGCGTACGACAGCGACACCCTCGGACGCGACGTGGTGGCGCTCATCGAGGCGCTCGGCGCCGAGCGCGCCGTCGTCGTCGGTCACGACTGGGGCGCGTCCGCCGCGTACTCGGCCGCGTCGCTCGCGCCGGAGCGCGTCTCGCGCCTCGTCACGCTGGCGATTCCCCATCCGGCGTCGATCCGCCCTTCTCTCGGGCTCCTCTGGACCGTGCGCCACTTCGTGACGCTGCGGCTCCCCGGCGCGGTCGCGCGGACGCGCGCGAACGACTTCGCGGTGATCGACGAGCTCTGGCAGCGCTGGTCGCCGGCGTGGAAGGTCCCGGCGGGCGAGACGGACGCCGTGAAGGAGTCGTTCCGGCATCCGGGCTCGCTCGACGCTGCGCTCGGCTACTACCGGGCCCTACGGCCGACGCTCCCGCCGGCGCAACGCAAGCGGATCACGGTGCCCACCGTGTCCTTCGCCGGGACCGACGACAACATCGCGCCCGAGGCGTACGACCGCGCGGCGTCCCGGTTCACCGGCGGCTACGAGGTCGTCCGGGTGCCCGGGGGCCACTTCATGCATCGGGAGCACCCGGAGCCATTCATCCGGGAGCTCGTGCGGGTCCTCGGCAAACCCGCAAGCTAGACGGCGTCCCGCGCGCGGCGGATCCGGACGAGCGCGCGCGCCTCGGTGGGGCGGCGGTCGGGGGCGTCCAGCGGCTCCTCGACGAGATCGAAGCGCCCGTTGTCGAACGGCTCGCCCGGCGCGGGCTCGCGCGCGACGAGGCGCTCGCGGACCCCGCGAGCGGCGAGGGTCCGCGCGCGAAAGTGGCAGTAGGGGTTGTTGCCGGGCCGCCCGAGCAGCGAGCGCGCGGTGAACGTGCAGCCGCCGAGGCAGGGGTCGGCGAACGGGCAGCTCGCGCAGAAGCCCCAGAGAGCGCCTCGCCGCGTCTCGGGCTCCGCGCGCGTGAACGCGAGCTCGGGCGCCTCGTCCCAGATCGCGCGGAGCGGCCGGTCGCGCAGGTTGCCACCGACGTAGTGCCGCGTCTGGAGCGACGGGCAGCCCTTCACGGCGCCGTCGCTCTCGATGCCGAGCAGCCAGCGGCCGGCGGTGCAGCCCTGGTAGTGATCGTCGCCGTCCGGTGTCACGGAGCGCAGGAGCGCCTCCTCGGGGCCGAAGTAGCCGAGGTTGTTGCCGGGCATGACGAGGATGCCGTCGGCGAACGCGCGCCGTTTGAGCGCGGCGATGCGTGGCACGACGTCGAGCAGCTCCCACGGCTGGAGCACGAGGTCCGCGCGGTCGGCGGCGCGTCCGAGCGGCGCGGTGAGCTGGACCTGCCAGGACTCGACGCCGCACGCGCGCAGGTGCTCGTAGAGGGCCTCGAGCTCCGGCGCGTTGAGGTGGTTGACGTTCGTGTTCGCCGTGATGGCGACGCCCGCCGCGGCGAAGTGCCCGAGCGCCGCGGTCGCCGTGTCGAAGCTGCCCCGCGCCGCGCGCATGAGGTCGTGCGTCTCGCGGAGCCCGTCGATGCTCACCGAGACGCTGTAGAGGCCACGGGCCGCCACGGAGCGCGCGAGCTCGGCGGTCACGCCCCGCCCGCCGGTGACCATCGTCGCGCGCATCCCGGCGGCGGTGATCGCGCCGAGCACGTCGAGGAACCCCGGATGCAGGTACGCTTCGCCGCCGATGAGCGCGACCTCCTCGGTTCGCATCGCGGCGAGCTGCGGCACGACGGCGAGCGCCTCCTCGGTCGACAGCTCGCGGGCGCGAGCGTCCCCGGCGCGAGACCCGCAGTGCGTGCAAGGCTGGTCGCAGGCGAGGGTCAGCTCCCACACCGTGTAGACGGGGCGGTGGTCGGTCGTGGCGAGGTCGAGCCGGCGCAGGACCATCTTGCTCGAGACGCAGCTTGGCAGAGTTTGGCGTACGATGGAGGGCATGCGGAAGCTGACGAAGTGCCCTGGTTGCACCGGCTTCGTTCCCACCTCCGGGGCAGCGTGCCCGCACTGCGGTCGCGCGCCGTCGCGCATCACGGTGGGTGCGGTCGCGAAGGGCCTCGCGTGCATCGCCGCCGGCGGGGCGGTCTCCCTGACGCTCATGGCCTGCTACGGGCCGGCGCCGCGCGACATCCACCCGGGACCGCCGAGCGCGCCGAGCGGCGGTGACGCAACGCCCGCACCGACGTCGTCCACCCGGTAGGA
>JBEKGQ010000550.1:0-5157 GCA_050012715.1 Polyangiaceae bacterium | reverse complement strand
AGGCGACCCAGCTCGTCGACCAGCACTGGATCGTCGCCAACGGGTCGATGCTGGGGACGATCTACTACGAGGCCTACTACCAGAACCAGGGCGCGGAGCTCGGCAAGGTGCTGCGCATCCGGCCGGGGGCGGTGACGTTCGACGACTTCCTCGACGCGGGTGACACGTGCACCTCGTGCCACACCGTCTCGGCCAACGGCGGGACGCTCGTCTACAACTCGGGCTACTGGCCGCCGGAGGTCTCCGTCACCTACGACCTCAAGGGTCAGTCGACGCTCTTCTCGGGCCTGATGAACGACGAGAGCGACGCGGGCGCCTCCGAGTGGGCTCTTCCCGGGCTGTCGGCGGACGGGACGACGCTCTTCGAGAACTTCGCGCCGCTTCGCAACACCATCGGCGTCCAGACGGGCGCCTTCGATCCAGCCACCGCCGCGCCCATTCCGAGCGCAGGGATCACCAAGCCGCTGTGGATGCCGGTGTTCTCGCCGGACAACCTCCTGCTCGCGTACGTCGACGCGACGACGTCGGACCTGCGGGCCTACGACTGGGATCCGGTGAACCTGGTCGCGTCGAACGACCGGCTCATCGTCTCCTCGGCGTCGAATCCGTCGTCGCCGCAGATCCAGTATCCGACCATTTCGCCGGACCACCAGTGGATCGTCTACCAGCGGGGGACCGGCCTCGGGTCGCTCGGGATCCCGGGCGACATCTACATGGCGAGCGTGGCCAACCAGGGGCCCGAGATCGAGCTCAACGCGCTCGACGGCACGAGCTACCCGTTCGCCGCGGGGAGCCGCGACCAGCACCTCAACTACCAGCCCACCTTCGCGCCCGTCGCCGCGGGCGGGTACTTCTGGCTGCTCTTTCACTCACGCCGCACCTACGGGAACAAGCTCGTCAGCGGCGCCTACGAGGAGCCCGGCGTCGGGACGAAGCAGCTCTGGGTCTCGGCGTTCGACCAGGCGCCCGCGACCGGTGCCGACCCCAGCCACCCGGCCTTCTATCTCGGTGGTCAGAGCCCGATCGCGCTCAACACGCGCGGCTTCTGGGCGCTCAATCCGTGCCTGCAGGATGGGCTCTCGTGCACGACCGGCACCGATTGTTGCAGCGGTTTCTGCCAGGGGACGCCCGACGCCGGGCCCGAAGGGGGAGCCCCGGCGAGCGATGGTGGCCTCGTGTGCGGTCAGTCCTCGGGCTGCTCGGCCGACGGCAACAAGTGCTCGAAAACGGCCGACTGCTGCAACGCCCTGTCGGGGACGACCTGCATCAACAGCGTCTGCTCGGTGCCGCCCCCCACGGACGGCGGGGCGATGTAGAGGAGCGACCATGCGAGGGTGGGGAGCCCGGGCGGCGCTCGTCGGCGTCACGGGAATCGCGGTGGGCCTGGGCTGCTCGAAGGGTTCGTCCTCGGGCTCGCCAGCGCAGATCCCGAGCCAGACGTGGACCCATCCGCAGGGCACGCTGTCCATCGACGTGGGCACCAGCCCGTTCGGCCTGGTCGTCCACGACGCGAAGGGAAACGTCCTCATGGAGTCCGCGACGGCGCACACCGATGCGGCCGACGCGTCGGACCCGCTCGACGCCTACGCGCCGCTCTCGTTCACGCACAACGAGGACGAGACCATCGAGGCCCCGATGAAGGGCTGGGACTACTACCGGGGTCAGGACGGGCCGTGGCAGCAGGCGACCCGCGTCACGGAGATCGACGCCAGCGGCGACGCGCTCACCGTGCACCTCGCCGGCACCGACGGTCACACGCTGACGCTGCTCATCGAGCCCGCGGGTAGCGGCGTGCATCTGCTCGCCTCGGTCGACCAGCCCGGCACCGATCCGGACACGCAGATCAACCGTGTCTCGCTCGGCTGGAAGATGCATGACGACGCGCCGGGAGCCCCGGGCGACCACTTCCTCGGGCTCGGCGAACGCTTCTACCGCTCGGATCACCGCGGACAGCCGAACACGTACGTGTGGGTGGAGGACAAGGGCCTCGGTCAGGGGGAGGACACGCCGCCGGGGCCGAGCAATCCGCTGCCCAACGGGCCCACGATGACGTACATCCCGACCCCGTGGTTCATGTCGCCGCGCGGCTTCGGCGTCCTCCTCTCGTCGACGTTTCGCACCGTGTTCCACCTCGGCGAGGAGACCCCCGATGCGTGGCGCTTCGAGGCGTGGACGCCGACCCTCGACACGCAGATCTTCGCCGACCCCGATCCCAAGAACCTGATCGAGGACCTGACCGCGCTCACCGGGCGCCCGCCGGAGATCGCCGACTGGGTCCTCGCCCCGCGCCGGCGCGGTGACGTCGGGAGCGGCGAGTGGGACCGGCTGCGCGCCGCGCACGTCCCGACGAGCAGCATCGACACCGCCGTCCACTACTTCCCCGACGGGGGCGGCGCCGACCACGCCGCGATGCAGGCGGTCACGGCGGATCTTCACGCGAAGGGCTTCAAGGCCATCGCCTACTTCTGTCCCTTCGTCTCCGACGGGTGGACCCCCGGTGTTCGACATGCTCTCGGCGAACGGCTGGCTCGTGAAGCACGCCGACGGCACGGCCTACACGGTGCTCGACCCTCCGTACAGCGCGGGGATGATGGACTTCACGAACCCCGACGCGGTCACCTGGTACCAGGCGCAGATGCAGCAGGCGCTCGACGACGGCTGGGACGGCTGGATGTACGACTTCGCCGAGTACGTGCCGATGGACGCCGTCTTCTCGAACGGGATGACCGGCATGGAGGGACACAATCTCTATCCGCTCCTCTACCAGAAGGCGGTGCACGACCTCATGGAGGCGCAGCGGCCGGGCGACTACCTCGTGTTCGTCCGGTCGGGGTACGCCGGGCCCACGCCCTTCGGGTTCGCCGGGACGGGCGGACTCGTGCCGATGGTGTGGGCCGGCGACGAGAGCACGGACTTCGACCTCGCCGACGGGTTGCCCGCCGCGCTCACCGCCGCCCTCAACGCAGGGATGAGCGGCATCCCGCTGTGGGGCTCCGACATCAGCGGGTACCACTACATCTACAATCCGCCGCCCGACAAAGACGAGTACCTGCGGTGGACCGAGCTCGGCGCCTTCAGCGCCGACATGCACGACGAGAACAACGGCGCGGGCAACGAGCCGACGAGCGCCCGCTGGCAGATCTGGGACGACCAGGAGACGCTCGACACGTACATCAAGTACGCGGGCCTGAAGACGCAGATGCTCCCGTACGTGAAGCTCGCCGTCGCCGATGCGCGCGCCCACGGGTGGCCGGTGATGCGCCATCTCTTCCTCGACTATCCGCAGGACCCGCGCACGTGGTCGATCGTCGACGAGTACATGTACGGCGACTCGCTGCTGGTCGCCCCGGTGGTCAGGCGTGGGGTCACCTCGCGCGACGTGTACCTGCCGGACACCGCGTACTTCGACTACTGGGCCGGCACGCGCGTGGCGGGGCCCGGTGAGGTAACGGCGCAGGCGACGCTCGACGTCGTGCCGGTGTATGCGCGCGTGGGGGCCATCGTCCCGATGCTCTCGCCCGACGTGGAGACTGTCGTCACGCCGACCAACGGCGGCGTCATCTCGGCGGCGACGCTCGCGAGCTACCTCGCGGTCGACGTCTTCGCGGGGGGACAGACCTCGGTCCAGCTCGACGACGGAACGACGCTGGCACAGTCCGCGCCCACGGGTCCGTTCGATCCGGGGCCGGCGAGCGACCAAAGCGGGGCGATTCCGCTGGTCGACAGCGTGACGGCGCTCTCCGACTGCAGCGCGTGCGCGTACGACGATCCCGTGAGCCACACCTGGTCGGTCTCGGTGCTGACGCAGGCGGACACGATCACCGCCGGACCGCTCACGCTGACTGTCTCCGGCTCGCCCATCGTCAAGCGCTTTTTGTTCCGCGTGCGCCACTGAACTCGATTCGAGACGCGCGTCGTGTGGCGCTCGTGTCGTGCGTCCACGGCACGAATTTTTTCCCGACGATCGGCGTCGAGTCGCGCTCGGCCTCTGGTATGGTCGTCTTCGGATGGGGGCACGGAAGTGATCAAGGCGAAGCGGCCGGAAGCAGCGGCGCACCGCGCGTGGGGCGGAGCCAGCGGAGCACCTCTCGCGAAGGCGAAGGACCGCGCCGTAGCGAGCAGCCCGCGACCGCAGCTCGCGCGCGCGGAGCTCCTCGACAAGCCGGTGCGAGCCCGGTTCGAGGAGGAGATCGACGGCGCGCTCAAGCGTCGTCCCACGAGTGAGGCCAAGCTCGCCGGCGCCGTCCGTGCGGTGTGCGGGCTGAGCCCCGCGCTTCGCGCGTCGCTGGGAGAGGCGACGTCCGTGTTCCTTCGTCGCGGGACGCGGCAGCGCGAGCTCTACGCGTGCGGCCTGCGGGCGCTGTCGGAGGCGCAGGACCGGCAGTCGGTCGGCCTTCTCCGTCAGGCGCTCGGTGGCGATGAGGCCGGCGGATCGGCCGCGCTGAGCGCCGCGTGCTTCTCGCGCGACGCCGAGCTCTTGCCGCTCCTCGCGAAGGTCGCCGCGAGCCGCCAGTCGCACCTCGCCTTCGGGGCCGAGCTGGCGCGCGTCGCGCGTGGCGAGTCCAACGGGGCGCTGCTCGCGCAGCTCGCGCCGATGATCAAGGAGAGCCACCGCATCTCGATGTGCGTCGAGCTCTTCGTGCCGCTCGTCCGCGGGATGCCGGTGGCGGTGCACGTCGGCCCTGCGCTCTCCGTGCTTCGCGGCGCGGAGCGTCACCTCGGTCGCTGGCTGGTGCTGGCCGAGGTCGCGGTCAAGGCGGGCGATCTCACGCCGCTCGAGGAGGCATGCTCGCGCGCCGCCGATGGTCCGAGCAGCTCCCGTTCGGCGTGGGCCCTCGTGGCCTGGGCGCTGTCGGAGACGGACACGGCGCGCCGCTCCGCGCCGCCTCCGCCGGCGCCCACCACGCGACCCACGCTCGAGCTCATCGCGCGGCTCTCCGATCGACCGAGCGCCGACCGCGACACGACGTTCCTCTTCCGCATGGCCCGCGCCGGCTCGGTCGCCGCCCGTCCCATGCTCGAGACGCTGGTGCGTGCCCTTCCTCTCGCCGACGAGACCGCGATCCGTGCCGCGCTCTACCTCGCCCGCGACCACGGCCGTGACGAGCTGCGCGATGCTCTCGCCGAGGCCGCCGTGAGCGCGAAGCGCGAAGAGCT
>JBEKGQ010000549.1:0-5165 GCA_050012715.1 Polyangiaceae bacterium | reverse complement strand
CTCGGCGACCGCGGGACGAGCGGCCGTCGTGGAGGAGCCCGGCCGGATCACGTGCTCGGCGAACCGCTCCATCTCCTCGAGCTGCGGGCTGCACTGGAGGAGCAGGAGGTCCACCCCGGCGCGACGAAACGCGTCGACGCGTTCCGCCACCTGGTCGGGCGTTCCCACGAGCCCGGCGCGAAGGCCGCGGTTCGAGACCGAGTACTCCTCGACCGAGACGCTCTTCTCGAGGTTGGTGTTGGCAATCCAGTCCTGGTAGTTGCGGTACCCCGGCGACCCGTGCGCCACGTCGGTGATCCGCTCGACCTCGCGGCGCGCCTCGGCCTCGGTCCGCCGGACGACGGCGTAGGCCGCGACGCCGAACTGCATCGGAGGGAGACCGAGCGCCTCGCGCCGGCGGCGGACGTCGGCGACGCGCGCCGCGATGACGTCCGGAGGGTCCCCATGCATCACGTAGGCGTCGCAGGTGCGCGCGATGAGCGACCGCGCCGCCTCCGACTCGCCCCCGGCGTAGATCGTGGGCCGCGGCCTGCGGACCGGCTTCGGCTCGACGACGAGATCGTCCACCTCGTAGTACTTGCCCTTGAAGGAGAACGAACGCCCCTTCCACGCGCCGTCGACGACTCGCAGCCACTCCTCGGTGCGTGCGTAGCGGTCGTCGTGCGGATCGAACCCGACGCCGTAGCGGCGCGCCTCGTCCTTCCACCACGACGAGACGACGTTGAGCGACAGGCGGCCGCCCGCGATGCGATCGACGTTCGCGGCCTGCTTCGCGAGGATCGACGGAAGGTGGAACGTGGGTCGCACGGCGACCATGAGCTCGAGGCGCTCGGTCACCGCCGCCAGCGCCGCCGCGGTGGACCACGCGTCGAGCGCCGGGGCGTCGACGCCCTTGATGTCGTTCAGGAAGAGCTCCGCAATGAGCGTCAGGTCGAACCCGATCTGCTCGCTGCGGCGGGCGAGCCGGGCGACGTAGGCCCACGACGCCTCCATGCCCTCGTCCTCGACGTTGCGGAGCCAGCCGCCGAAGACGGGAAGCCAGTACCCGTAGCGCATCTCAGCCGCTCCTATCGAGGCGCGCGTGGAGGTAGTCGACGAGGCGCTCGAACGGGTCGAAGCCGACGACGCGCGTCGGGTCGGCGACGAAGTTCGAGAGCGCGTTGATGTCGTAGAAGTAGGCCTCCCCGTCGCGATCGTCGACGAGGTACTCGACGCCGCCGACGTCGAGCTCCGCCGCGAAGGCGATGCGCTCGACCGCGTCGATGATCGCCGGCGGCGGCGTGAACGCCTCGACGCGCAGGCCGCTCTCGGGTGCGTCGACCGCGCAGGCCGAGCGCGCGAGCGACTGTCCGCCGGTCGTCTGGCACGCGTCGGCCGGGCACAAGTTGAACGAGCCCTCCGCCGGGAAGACCCGGATGGCATAGAGGACGCGCCCGCGCAGCAACTCGACCCTCGTGATGGCCCCGTCGCGCAAGGGGATGAGCTCCTGGACCAGCGCCGTCCCGTCGGGGCCCATATCGAGCTCACCACGCGATGCGGCGTCGCCGATGGCGCTCGCCGAGTCGAAGCGCGCGATCCCGGCCCCGCTGCCGCCGACGTTCGCCTTCACGAGCAGCGGCGCGCGAAGGCCCTCCGCCGCCGCACGCGCTCCCTGCGGCGAGCCGACCACGCGCGAGCGGGGAGCCCGCAGGCCGAGCTGCGCGAGGAGCTCGAGCTGATAGGCCTTGGAGAGCTCAAGCTCGTACACCCGGCTGCCGTTGACGACGGGCACGCCGATCCGCTCCAGGTGGCGGATGAAGTGCTGCGCGTTGTGCGCTGCGCCGCGGTGCCCGCGAAGATGCGCCGACGGGCTCGCGCGGTTGAACACGAGGTCGTAGGGCGACGTGGCCTCCGTGGGGTCGAAGGAGTGGGTCGCCGCGTCGAGCGCCGCGAAGGGCAACCCGCGGCGCTTCAGGGCCGCGAACAGCGGGCGGAACCAGTCCGGATGCTCGTAGTAGATCGCGATGGGCTTCACTTCCATGGCTTGCCATATCGTGAAGGTGTTGTCCACGATAATGGACTTGTGTCACGCGACGAACACCGGATCCAGTCGCGCGATCTGGAGCGCCCAGACCGATCCCGTGGGCCAGAGCACGGCGGCGACGTCTTCCTTCGACGGCGCCGGGGGCCCGTCGCTCGCCTCGGTCGCCGCTCTCTCCCTCCGAGCACGATGCACGCCGGAGTGGCGCTCGAGAGCACCGCTCATCGCCGGCTCCGAGAGCGCCGCGCTGGAAGCCCCGAGCCAACGCCGAACTTCGAGCGCGGAAGGCCCTCCATCTCGCTTCCCCGTCGCGTCGGCGGCGCGTCGGCGCGCGCCACCGGTGCGTCGAAGGCGAGCTTCACGCTGCCGTACACGAGCGCCGCGACGCCAAGCGCGTAGTCGAAGAAGCGAAACATGGCGCGAGCCGTTGCGTCTACTATAACAGACGCATGGACCCGAGCAAGGGGTGGCGGTGGGGCCGGGGCGGCATCGACCCGCGCGAGCGACTGCGCTGGACGGTGCACGTTCGCGAAGCAGCGGATGGTGCCGACGCGTACTCGTGCCAGGTGTCGGTGGGGGAGCTCGCGCGGATGGTCGGGCGTCTGCTGCTCGACGATCGAGTGCAGCAGGTCATCGCCGTGCGCCGCGAGCACACGATCGAAGCGCGCCTCGCCCCGGCGCCGGCCGGGATGGTGACGCACGGCTCGCTCGTGGTCGAGCCCGCGGCGCGCCGTGTACGAGTGAACGGCGCGCCGGTTGGTCTCACGCGGCGAGAGTTCGACCTCCTCGCGTTCTTCGTCCAGAACCCGGATCGCGTCGTGTCTCGCCGCGAGCTCGTGGCGCGACTCTGGGACGACGCGGAGGAGCTCGCCAGCCAGCGCACGGTCGACATCCATGTGCGCCGGCTCCGGCGAAAGCTCACTCGCCTTGCGTTCCCGCTCGAAACCGTCGTCGGCGTCGGCTACCGCTTCGCACCACCCTCGACGCGCGACGAGCGGAACGGCGATGCACCCGGGGCGCGCTGTGCCTGACTCCCGAACACGTGGTCGGCTCGCGCCGCGATGGCCCCGGTAGGAAGGTAGACGTCGGCGTCCACGGGCACGATGCGGACGAGACGTAGCCGGTGCCGCGGTTCCTTCGTTCGCGGGTCGTCGAAGGCGTCGGCGACCGCGCGGGCGACGAGCAACGCCGTGCTTTCGCCGCACTCCTGCGAGATGACGAGCGGCAGCGTCGGCGTCGCGACGGTTCGATGGAGAACGCGCGTGCGGTCCGCAATCTCGGGCGCGGTACGCGCGAGGTGCGTATACGAGACGCAATCGACGGCCGCCACGTCGGCGGCTCCATCGGCGACCATCGCCAGGCTCCGCGCGTGGCTTCCGCTGACCACGACGCGGTCGAAGAACGGCCGGGCGTCGGAACAATCGTGGACCGCGTCCCCGAGCAGGTGCCGGCCGGTCATCGATTCGTCGTCGTTGATGACCGCGCGCGCTCCCCGGAGCGCGCTCAAGTCCCGCGCGCCCGAGCGCGCGTGCACGACGAGGTAGCTCCGGTGGGTGGCGCCGGCGCAGCCCGGCGCCGCATACTGGGGCGCGGCCAGAACGCGGAGCCGGTCGCGGAACCGCGCGGCAAACGGGTACCCGCAGATTTGCCCGAGGAGCAGTCGCCCGCTCGACCAGAGGTCGTCGAGCGCACGATCGCGGTCGAGCGCCGGCGGAACGCCGCGGACTCCGTACGCTCGCAGGCGCTCCGCAATCACGCTCCAGAGCTGGTCATTCGCCGACGTCAGCTCGCCACCGTCGTACATGGACAAGTTGGCGAGGTATCCGTGCGCCCGCTCTCCGTGCGCCCCCGTCACGGAAGGTCCTCGGTCGGGATGGGGCGCAACGCGTACCGGTGAACGAGCCGCACGTAGCCCGGCACGACGAGATCCGGCGTTGCCGTCGCGAACGCCGCGCGCCTTCGCTTCCAGAGGCCCGGAAGCTCGAACCAGGGCGCGTGCGGCGTCTCGTGATGCACGGCGTGCAGGTTGTTGTTGAGATACAGCAGCGCGAAGAACGGACCCGCCTCCACGACGCACGTGCGCTTCTGGTGCGCCCGTGCCACGCGGTGCTCGGCGAACGAACGAAGGAGCGTGAGGCTCGCGCCCGGATAGACGAAGGCGAGGAGGTACTTGCCGATTGGCATGTGAGCGACGGCGAGGAGCCACACGAGCACGATGGCGACCAGCAGGGCATGGACCGCCCATGCCCGTCGACGCCCTCGAACTCCACGAACCAGCGCGGAGAGCTCCGTCGCCAGAAAGGACGCGATCGTGAGCGGCGGCCCGAGAACGAGACGTCCGAGCGCCGTCTGCTGGGAAGCGGCGAGCTGACGGCCCACCCTGGTCGCCCGGGCGGTGACGCACGGTGGCGACTCGGGGTCGTGCGCCGGATCGGTGAGGTGCGGCGTCGCGTGGTGAAGCCGGTGCGTGTCGCGATAGACCGTGTAAGGAAGCCAGAGTGAGAGCGGTGCGACACCGAGAGCCCAGCCGACCCAGCGTGGCCCCGCGGGATGGCCGTGGATGGTCTCGTGTTGAAGCGAGCCGTGCCACGCGAGGGTGACTCCTCCGAGAACGACGAGGAGCGGCAGAGGAATGCGCGCGTGAGCGAAGGTCAGCGAGAACCAGCCGCCGTAGATGGCGGCGGCCACGAGCCAGGTGGCGCCGTGCGCGCGTCGGAGCACGCTCGGGATGCTGTCTTGTATAGCGGACACAGTCAAGGGGACGGCGGCGAGCCCATTCGTCGCCCGCGTGGGACCACACCGGCTTCACCGGCTTCGTCGTGTCGAGGGTCGAGCCTTCGCTCGCTAACGCTGGGCCGTCCGCCCCCCGCCAGCTTCCGGGGAATGTGCGTCCTCAACACGAACGCCGCGCGCCGCCAGAAGGGACGCAGGTACGAGACCTGGAGCAGCACGGCGAGCGCGATGAGCACGCCGCGCACGCCCTCGGTGCGGCGGTAGACGTCCTCCACGTCGAAGGGGACGTTCGGGTCGGGCGTGTGGATGTCTTTGTAGAAGATGTCGAACGCGAGCGTGACGCCGAGCTCGTTGAGGATGAGCGCGACGGCCACGCCGTACGCGACCGCGATGGCGCGGCGCCAGCCCGGGC
>JBEKGQ010000548.1:0-5188 GCA_050012715.1 Polyangiaceae bacterium | reverse complement strand
CGGCACGCGCGCGTCGGGGCCCTGCTCGGCGTCGACGTGCCCGTGAACGAGGCGAACGCGACGCTCCGGGGCCTCGGCTTCGTCTGTCGCGCGTCCCAGCCGGACATGGACGTCTGGGAGGTGCCGAGCTTCCGCCCGGACGTGTCGCGGGAGGTCGATCTGGTGGAGGAGGTCGCCCGCGCCCGCGGCTACGACGCCATCCCGGCGACGCTCCCGGCGGTCCAGGCGTCCCGTGACGCGGGGCCGCGGGAGGCGCTGCGACGCCGGGCGCGGCAAGCGGGGGTCTCCCTCGGTCTCCGCGAGGCGATCACGTACTCGTTCGTCGCGCCGAAGGACCTCGAGGCGGTCGGCGCGCCGCCGGCCGCCGTGACGCTGGTGAATCCCCTCTCGGAGCGGGGCACGGTGATGCGCACCAGCCTCCTTCCGGGGCTGCTCCGCGCGGCGGGCCACGCGCGCCGCCACGGCGTGCGGGACGCCCGTCTCTTCACGGTGGGGACGCTCTTCTTCGCCGCCCCGGCGGACGGCGACACGATGGGCACCGGGGTCGAGGAGCGGATCGCGTTCGCGGCGCTGCTGACCGGGGAACGCCCGGCCTGGCTCGCGAAGCCGGAAGGGGTCGACGTCTGGGATGCGAAGGGGGTGGCCGAAGGGATGACCGAGCGGCTGCTCCGGCGTCCCGCGACCCTCGTCGCGGCATCGGCGGACGATCGCCCGAGGCACCTTCACCCGCGCGGAGCGGCGTGGATCGAGGTGGAAGGCAAGCGCGTGGGCGCGCTCGGCCCGCTGCATCCGGATGTCGCCGACGCGTTCGACCTCGGGGGAGGGGCGGTGGTGGTCGAGGTGGATCTGCTCGCGCTCGACGCGATCGGCCAGAGCCCGCGTCGCTTCGCCCCGATACCCCGCTTCCCCGCGAGCACGCGAGACCTCGCCCTCGTCGTGCGCGACGGGGTCCCGGCGGGTGACGTCGAGAGCGCGGTGCGGCAGGTGGCGGGCGATCTCGCCGAGGAGGTCGCGCTCTTCGACCGCTTCGTCGGCGGGAAGGTCCCCGCGGGGCACGCGAGCCTGGCGCTGCACGTGGTCTATCGCGCCGCGGACCGGACGCTGACCGACGCCGAGGTCGACCAGCGCCACGCCCAGGTGGTGGCCGACGTCGAGAAGCGATTCGGCGCGCAGCTGAGGGCTTGACCGGGCCCGGGCCCTGGTTGCGCTACGATGGCGACACTCGTGTCCATGGCCTCCGCAGACGCCTCATCGCGCACGCTGGTGGGCGCCGTCCTGTCGCGACGCTGGCGCCTCGTGCAGCGCCTCGGCGAGGGAGGCATGGGCGAGGTCTACGCCGCGGATCCGCTGGAGACCGGGCCGCGCGTCGCGGTGAAGATCCTGCGCCCGGAGTATCTGACCGAGCCCAGCGTGCTGACGCGGTTCCTCGAAGAGGCGACCACGTGCATGCGCCTCATCCACCCGAACATCGTGCGCATGCTGGAGTGCGCGTCGGCGGAGGACGGCTCGCCGTACCTCGTCATGGAGCTGCTCGAGGGGGTGCCGCTCGGCGCGTACACGCAGAACGGTGGCCGCGTGCCGGCCGCGCAGGCCGTCCCCATCCTGCAGGGTATCCTCGCGGGCCTCGCGGCGGCGCACGCCCAGGGCATCGTCCACCGCGACCTCAAGCCGGACAACGTGTTCCTGACGCGCGCGAGCGACGGGACGTTCGTCGTCAAGGTGCTCGATTTCGGCATCGCGAAGGTGATGGACGCCGCCGGCGGCATGGGCAGCAAGACGCGCACGGGGATGCTGCTCGGGACGCCCGCCTACATGAGCCCGGAGCAGATCAAGAACGCGCGCGACGTGGACCAGCGCGCCGACCTCTGGAGCGCCGGGGTCATGTTCTACGAGATGCTCACGGGGCGGGTCGCCTTTCCAGCGCCGACCGAGTACGCGCGCCTCGCGGCGGTGCTCTCGTCCGAGCCCGAGCCGCTCGAGCGCATCGACGCATCCTTGGCGCCGCTCGCGCCGTTCCTCGCTGTGGCGCTGCGGAAGAACCGCGAAGAGCGCTTCCCCTCGGCGCTCGAGATGGCGCGCGCGCTGGCGGTCGCGGCTCCGAGCCTCGCCCAGCGCAGCGACGGCAGCGTCGGCAAGATCACCGCGGCGGCAGCGCTCCCGCTGAGCCGCCTGCCGGAGGTGCCGTCGGTCTTCACGCCGTCGCTCCTCCTCCCCACGCCGAGCGATCTGCCGACCCACCCGTCCCTGGCGACGCCCGTGACCGCCGCCGCGGAGCAGGTGCGCGTCCCGGCACGGGCGCCGGGCGGTACCCTCGCCAGCCCCGCCGGCTCGCAGCCGCCGGTCGCGGACCCGGCGCCCTACGTCATGATGGTCCCGCCGCAGACGCTCGGCGAGACGCTCCCGTCGAACGATCTCCCGATCATCGCCCGCGGGGGCGGCACGGTCATCCAGGGCGTACCCCCGTGGGTCGTCGTCGTCCTCGTCCTCGGGGCGCTCATCGCGGGGTTTCTCCTCGGCTGGGCCTTCGCCCGGATGACGTAGCGGCGTGGGCTGATCTCCGCCCGCGACGCGTGGTAGCGTCTCTCCTCCCATGAGCGATGCCGCCCTCGACCCGCGCTATCTCGAGCTTTTTCCCCAGTGGCTGCGCAGCCTCGGCGAGGACGCCTCGCAGCTGGGCGACGTGCTGGCCGCCGGCGCGGGGGACGACGAGGCGACGCGCTCGCTCGTCTCGGGGCTGAACTACATCTTCAAGTCGCTCGACCTCATTCCGGACGGGATCGACGATCTCGGCTACCTCGACGACGCCTTCGTCGTGCGCGTGGCCTGCGCGCTGGCCGGCGCCAGCCGACCCGAGCTGAAGCAGGGGGTCGTCCAGCGCCTGGGCGACGACGCGAACGCGATCCGGGATTTTCTGGCCGAGGACTACGCGCGGCTCGAGCACTACGTTCGCGGTCTGCGAAAAGGCGCGGCCCGCGGCCGCACGGTGGAGGACGTCGTGGGGGACGAGTCGACCCGGGCGCAGTTCCTCCAGGAAGTGAAGGCGTGGTCGGCCGCCTACCAGGTGCCGACCTTCACGCGGGACCAGAAGACGCTGGTGAAGCTGAGGGCTTTCCTCAGCGCGAAGCTCCCTGAGGGACACCCTCAGTTCGCGGGAGGCGGCGAGATGGGCGCGAGGTCGAGCCCGCCCGGATACGTGTAGCTCGTGTACGAGCCGTACCCCATGACCTGCAGGCCCACCTGGTTGGTCGCGGTCAGCACGTGCGCGCCGGCCTGTCCGGCGCTGAGCGTGAGGCGCAGCACGCTGTAGCCGCTGGAGCCGATGGGCGTCGCCGTTCCGGTCGCCGGCATGCCGTCGAGGGTGATCGTCGTCCCGGCGGGCTCGATGACCACCGCGTAGTTCTCCTCGTAGTCGGACGGCGCGAGAAAGACGTACTTCGCCCGGTATTGCTCGACCGGGATCGCGAGGCTCTGGTCGGGATCGCCCTGCTGATTCGGCGCCGCCGTGGTCGGGTCGACCACCGACGCGCCCTGCGAGAACACGCCCACCGCGAACGCGTTGGTCCCCGTGACCTCGAAGTCCTCGTTCACGACGCCGCAGTCGACGACGTCCCCGGCGTTGACCATGGTCGGGCAAGTCCCGGGCGTGCCGGGCGTGTACGTGAGGGTCGTCCCGTCGACGTTGCCGTAGATGCGCACGAGGTGCCCGACGGCGTTGGCGCGCGGACCCGTCGGTTGCGCCACGACGTAGTTCTTGCCGAACGTCTCGGCGGGGAAGTTCGACTCCTCCACGTGGTCGCACGCGAGCGCCTGGTCGGGGACCTCGACGCACGGAAGGCCGGTGATGACCTGGATGGGATTGTTCGCGTGGATGAGCGACCCGCTGAGATCGGAGCCGGCGGTCGTCGGGCCCACGAGCTCCGCCACGTCGCCCGCGTTCATCATCAGCGTGAGCATCCCGCCCGCGGCCGTCGCCGTGACGCCGGTGCCCGCGATGATGCTCCCGTTCTTCGACACGGTCGTCGTGACCGTCGTGTTGTCCGCCGTCGCCGTGATGGCGACGTACGCGCCGACCATCTGCGAGGCCCACGTCGGCTGACCGAGGACGCGGTAGTTGCCGGTCATGGCGGTGCTCGGCAAGAGGAGCGACGCGTCGTTCGAGAACGAATAGCAACCGATGGGCGTGCCCGTGTCGGAGCACGCCATCGTGCTGCCCGGGCACTGGCTCCAGTCCTTGTTCGCCGGGCCGCCCATACCGACGTACTCGATGGCGTTGAACTGGTAGACCGTGACCGGGATGCTCGAGACGAGGTGGTACGCGCCGCCGGTCTGGAGCACGCTGCCCGGGAGCGCGACCGAGTCGCCGCAGGAGTCGGCGTCGACGCCCTTCAGCGCAGGCACCCACGGGAGGTAGATCGTCTGCAGCTGGCCCGGCGCGACGGTCACCGGCGCGATCGCGGTGCCGCCCCCCGTGACCGTGACCATCGCGGGGGTCGTCTGGCCGTTGGCGACGACCACCGCGTAGTCGAACACCGACCACACGTTGTTCGCCGTCACGGTCGGCCAGTAGTCGCAGCCGAGGTAGGACTGCTGACTGGCCGCGCCCGCGCACGTCGTCGGATCCGGCGGAGGTCCAGCTTCGGGCACGCTCCCGTCGCCCCCGAAGCCCCCCGAGGATCCACTGCTGCTCGAGCTGTCGCTCGTGCCGCTGTCGTTTCCCCCGCCACTGCTGCTGCTGCCACCGCTCGACTTATTGCTACTGCCGCAGGCCCCCACGACGACTGAGCAGCCCAAGGCGAGTGAGAGAAACGGTAGGTACACTCGCATACGCAAAGTCTGTCATAGGCGCACGCGTACCGTCACCTATCAGTCCATGATTCCAGTCGCGGTGGAGCAGCGGGGCAGTCTGCCCCCTCCCTCCGCCCCATTTCGTCACCCTGGTGTACGGCTCTCGGACTTGGCGCCGTAGCTCTGTCCGCCGTGCATCGCGGTGATGAGCTCCTGGAGCAGGTCGCGCGCCTCGGGCTTGGCCTTCAAGTGGTTGAGCAGTAGGCCCGACACCTCGCTGAACGCCTTCTCGTAGGCGAGCCCCTCGCGGGTGCGCGCCGCCACCTTCTCCCGGCCGTTGGAGAGATCCTCCTCGAGCGCCTCCGCGTACCGGGCGAGCTGCGCGCGCAGCTCCTCGATCTGC
>JBEKGQ010000547.1:0-5190 GCA_050012715.1 Polyangiaceae bacterium | reverse complement strand
TGGCCCGAGGTCGCCCCGTGGAGACGTCCGAGCTGCGCCTCGATGACGCCGCGGATGCGCGCCCGGTCCTCCGCGAACGCATCGCTGACGAGCTTCCCGATGTCGCGCGCGCCGAAGCGGGGCACGTCCATCGCGCGGAGATGCGCCTCGAGATCGTGCTGCATCTCGGCGGCGGTCGGGTATCGCTCCCCGAGCTGCACCGCCGTGGCCCGGCGGATGATCGCTTCGAGGCTCGGATCGAGGTCGGGGCTGGCCGCGCGCGGGTCCGGGATCGCTCCCTTCATCAGCGCGTGGAGGATCTGCAGGTCGTTGAGCGCGCGGCTCCACATCCGCTGCCCCGTCGCCGCCTCCCAGAGCATGACGCCGGCCGAGAAGATGTCGGCCCGGCCGTCGAGCGGCTCGCCCGCGGCCTGCTCCGGAGCCATGTAGGCGATCTTGCCCTTGAGGACGCCGCTGTTGGTGTCGTTCGACGAGTCGAGCGCCTTGGCGATCCCGAAGTCGAGGACCTTCACCTGGCCCTCGTACGCCACGAAGACGTTGTGCGGGCTCACGTCGCGGTGCACGAGCCGCAGCGGGGTGCCGTCGAAGTCCGTCGCGGAGTGGGCGTACTGCAGCCCCTCGAGCAGCTGTACGAGGACGTGGAGGTGGTAGGCGAGCGGGAAGGACATGTCCTTCCGGCGGGCGCGCGTCTGGATCGAGTGGAGCGACTGGCCTTCGAGGTACTCCATGGCGATGAAGTGCTGGCCGCCGTCGCTCCCCACCTCGATCGTCTGGACCACGTTGGGGTGGTTCAGCTTCGCGGCGAGCCGGGCCTCCTCGAGGAACATGGAGACGAGCTTCTGGTCCTCCGCCATCTGTCCCCGGAGCACCTTGACGCAGAAGAGCTTGTTGAAGCCTCCCGGCCCGCGCACGAGGGCGAGAAACACGATGCCCATGCCGCCGCGCGCGAGCTCCGCGATGAGGCGGTAGCGGCCGATGTCGGTGACCTTGTGGGCCGCCTCCGGCAACTCTCGATGGGCGTCGTTCACGGTCTCGAAGGGATCCCCGTAGCGTAACCTTCGCCCGGGATGAGTCGCTCGATCGGTGCGCACCCCAGATGTTTCGAAAGCGTCACGCATGGCGACATGGTCGCCGGAGGGCATCCATGCACCCCCATCGGTGCCCTGCCCGGCCGGTCATGTTGAGCTATGCTGAAAGAATGCGCCGAGACGGCATTGCGCCGCTCCTGGTCGTCGAGGATGTCCTCGTCGGAAAGGCGGGGTTCGTCCTCTTGCCGGCGATCCCGCGAGAGGGCCTCTACCTCGGCGAGGGCGACACGGTGGACGTCGTCATCGACGAGGAGCGCGAGGAGATCCGCGTGCTCGGGCTGGAGCCCGATCGCGATCCCGCGCTCGTGCGCCTGCGCGTGAGCTCGCGCGTACCCATCGGGCCTGGGTTCGAGGTCTGGCGTTGCCAGGGCGAGTCCCAGGTCGTCTTCAAGCGACCCGCGCGTGAGCCCGGCCAGGGGCCGATCACGCTGAGCGGCGGAACGTCGCGGCGCGGGAGCTGACGAACACCCCCATTGGGGAAGTCAGCCCCCTCAGAACGTCCCGATCAGACCTCCCGCGCCGGGCCCGATCCACGGCGCGATGCGCGCGGCCGGCGGGGCCGGCGCGGTCTCGTCCTGGGGCTTCGACTGCTCGTGGAAGAAGAAGTAGCCGCCGACCAGGAGGCCGGCCGCGCCGACGGCGAATCCGACGGTGGAGATGGCGCCGTTGCGCGAGAGGCCGTCGATGTCGTTCTGCGAGCTGCTGGGGCAGATCTTGGACGAGTTGCACGCGCTGTTCAGATTCGACTTGTTGCCCAGCGCCAGCACGCCGAACACCGTGCCGACGGCGATGCCGGCGACGCCGAAGGCGCCGCTGACGACGGCCGGCGCGTAGTTCCGCCGTTCGCGCACGACGACCGGCGTGGGCTCCTGGGCCAGGTCGATCGGGATCGAGAGGGTGTCGCCCCCCGCGATGTCCACGACCTTGTTCGTCGTCACGTAGCCGAGCTTCGTCGCGGTCAGCTTGTGGCGCCCCTCGCCCACCACGATGGGCGTCCCGAGGGGCGTCCTGCCGATCGACGCATCGTCGAGCGTGAGGTCAGCCCCCGCGACGTTGGAGATCAGCGTCACGTGCGCCACGCGACCGCGGAGCTCGCCGATCTCCCGGTCGACCTGGCTGCGCCGGTCCGCCGGGATGTTCGCGCCGCCGACCTGTACGTACTTCTCCATGGTGTTCAGCGCGCTCGGGTAGTCGCGCAGCTGGTAGTACGACTGGCCGAGGTTGTAGAGCACCGCCCAGTTGGGCGCGAGCTCGTAGGCGCGGTTGAACTCGATGAGGGCGGCCCGGAAGTCTTCCTCCTGGTAGTGCTTCACGCCGCGCGCGTTGGGCGCGGCCGCCTGGGTGGTGACGTCACCCGGCGTCTCCGGGGCCGCCGGGCGAGCGGGCGGAGTCTGCGCGACGGCCGGGAGCGATGCCCCGGCGAGGGCGACGGTGACGGCGACGGCGGTGCAGCGGCGAAGCATGGTGCACATCATGGTTCCCTCCCTCTCCGTCACTGGTTACCCGGCGGCTCGCAGTAGCCGACGGGAGGAATGCCGAACGTCTGGCACGTGGTGGACGCCCCCGCATCCGCGCAGTCCGGGTCGGTCTTGCACGGCTTGCAGCTCGTCGCTCCGGTGGCCTCGAGATCGTAGTAGCAGCTGCACGAGACGGTGGGCGCGAAGGGCGCATAGTCGTGGCCGTCCTCCGTTCGCTGCACGTGCATCGCGCACTCCGGGATGATGTGGCTGCTCGCGTAGAACTGGATGACGTCCAGCGTGCCGTCGACCATCGTGTCGGCACCGTTGAGCGCGTTGATCACCGTCGTCACTGCCGGGTTGACCGGAGCGCCGGTCGTGTTGACCGCGGCGATGAGGTGCGAAGGGCCCCAGATGGGGTAGTGCCCGTCGCGGACGTTCTGCTTGTCGAAGGCGGTCTGGGTCGAGTCCGGGTACCAGCCGCAGCTCTGACCGACGTCCTGCAGGGCGAGGGGTTTGAGGTACATCCGGTTCGGGTCGGCCACGTCGGAGGCCAGGATCCCCATCGTCTCGTCGGGGTACGAAGGCTCCCCCGCCCCTCCGTCGACGTTCAGCCCCTTGGCCACGTCGATGATCGCGTCGAGGACTCCGGTGCTCGACGAGTTGGCGACGCCCTGCCACTGGGTGGCGGGTACGCCGATCGTCGCCGCGATCATGTTCTGCGTCCCCGACGAGGACGCCCGCACCTCGAGGTACCCGGGGTTGGTCCACGGCGTCACACCCGAGCCGGCCCCGAACCCGAAGACCATGTAGAGGGCCTCGGTGCTGACGGATTGCTCCATCGAAGTGGAGGGCACCACGAGCTCCATGGTCTGCACGGGACCGAAGAAGTCGTGCAGCGTGTTGGGGAGTCCTCCTTGCGAGATGAGCTGCGGATCGCAGGTGGTGGGGAAGACGTCGGAGATCCCCAGGTCGGGCAGGGGGATGGGATTGTCGAGATAGCAGGTCCCACTCTGCACCTGGCCGTTGTTGAGCACCGAGTCGTAGTAGGTCGCCTGGGGAGGGATGGTCGCCTTGTTCTGGATGGACACCTGCTGCAGCGGAGTGCCGTTCAGCATCGCGTTGACGCCGAGGCACGACCCCGAGCCGAGGTACACGACCGAGCCGATGTTCAGGCTCTCGAGCACCTGCGCGATCCGCGCCATGTAAGGCTGGATGGCCGTCGACCCCGTCGCGTAGACGATCGGCTGGGGCATCACGCCCCCGGCGGGGCCCTGGGTCAGCGAGAAGCACGAGACGCCACCGTCGGGGATGGGAGCGCCTGCATCGGGCGTCGTCGTGGCGCCGGCGTCGGGCGTGGGAAGCGCCGGACAGATCGTCCCGCCCTCGCAGTTCGTGTTTCGTCCCGGGTTGTCGAAGGGCTGGCAGGACGCGTTGGTGCAGGCTGACTCGAACTGCTGCTTGTCCATGGGGACGATGGCGCAGGCATCGACGACGTAGGTGTCGGGCGGCGTGCCTGCGTCTCCCGAGTCCGACGTGGGGGCGACGTAGTTGTCGGGCGTCGAGCTGTCGGGCTGTGTCGCCGCGCCGTCCTCCGCGCCGACCACGTAGCCGCCACCCAGCAGCACGTTGCACCCGATGGGCGCCAGCGCGCTCATCGCGACGACGAGGATGGCCAGGAACACAATCGAGCGCTTCGGAATCATGAAACCGCCCTCCCAACGTAAGATCGCGCGAAACCGAGGCGAGGAGCACGGCCCCCCGGAGATGTCACTGAACCGTCACCTTCCGCATCGGCCGAATGACCTCGCCGGGGCTACCGAGCGTAGGGGTTGCTGGTGTCGATCTGCTGTCGAACGTGCGCCGTCGCGGTGGGCGGCGGTGCCGGGGCGGCGGAAGCTGCAGGCGGAGGAGGCGGAGCGGTCGGCGTGGCGGCGGGCTCGGGAGGCGGACGATAGGTCGGACGCCACGACACGGTCGGGCGCTGCGGTGGAGCGGTCGTCGGCGAGGCCGTCGCGGTCTCCCCGGATGACGGGCTCGCCGCGGCCATCGACGGAGCCGGCGCGCCGGACGCCGTGGTCGCGGGTTGCGGGGCTTCGACCGGCGAGGCGGCCGCCGTGCTCGGCTCGACCTGCGCCGGCACCGCGACGGCCGGCGGGCGACGAAGCATCCAGACCGCGACGCCTCCGGCCACGGCGACCACCGCGATCAGCGTGACGAGGAGCCCGATCACGAGCCCGGTGGCCCCGCTGCCGGCGGGCGGCGGCGAAGAGACCTCCGGGTTGCTCCCGATCGGGCCCATCACCGGCGTCCGGGGCGGAACGGAGATGGCCGCGGAGTAGCTGTCCATCACCGCGGTCTCGCCGCTCACGCGGGCACCGACCTGCACCCCCGACGGCGTACCGCCGGTCGCGTTCAGCGGCGACGAGAGGAGCGGCAGGTCGACCTTGGCGTGCTCGCCGGACGTGAGCGTTCGCAAGAGTCGAAGCTGCCCCTCGATGACGGTCTTGATCTGCGCGCGCTCCTCGGTGAAGACGTCACTGACGAACTTGCCGACGTCGCGCGCGCCGAAGGACGGGGGCGCGCAGTCGCGCAGGTACGCTCCCAGCTCGGACTGCAGCTCCGCCGCGCTCGCGTGCCTGTCG
>JBEKGQ010000546.1:0-5219 GCA_050012715.1 Polyangiaceae bacterium | reverse complement strand
CGTCGAGCTCGGGGAGGGCCGCTTCGTCGGCGAGATGAGCTTCATCACCGGCGAGGCCCCCACCGCCGACGTCGTGGCCATCGAGACGATCCGCTACGTCTCCTGGCCGAAGACCGAGCTGAAGAAGTTCCTCGCCGCCCACCCCGCCCTCCGCGCCGCGTGGCAGTCGGTCCTCGGCGCCGACCTCGTGAGCAAGCTCCGCGCGGCGTAGCCCGAGAGAACGCATTCAAAGGAGGGGATGAGGAAAGGAGAGAAAAGTTCAAGATCGGACCAATGGCTTGCCCGTCAGCCGCCTTTCCTCCTTTCCCTCCTTTTCAGTCTCTCTTCTCGTCGCTCACGAGCGGCGCAGGCCGGTGAGAGTGCCCTGACGGGCGCGGTCGGCCTTTCGCGCGAGGCGGGCGACGCGCTTCTGCGACTGCTCCGGGGCCTCTCCCGTGCCGCGCTGGGTCCACTCGAGAGCGCGCGACGGCTCGCGCACCCAGTGCTCGTAGAGCTTCGCCAGCTCCAGGCGCACCGACGCGTCGTCCACCGCCGCCGCAAGCGACTCGAAGTCCGCCAGCGCGCTCGACCGATCGCCCCGCGCCTTCGCGATGTCCGCCCGCGCGCGCAGCGACTCCGGCGTCGCCTCGCGCTCGACCGCTGCCTCCGCCGCCACGCGGGCCCGCTCGAGGGCCCCCGCCTTGCGCAGCGTGCGCGCCACCCCCACCACGTCCGCCACCGCGAGCTCCCCGTGGAGCGGCTCGCCGTAGAGGCCCACCATCGCCGCCATCGCCACGACGTCCCACGCGTTGTGCTCGACGACGCCGAGCAGCGCGCCCGCCTCGCCGGTACGCAGGAAGTGCAGGTAGCACGCGCTCACGTCCCCCGACTCCACGTCGTCCACCCGCTGGAACCCGAGCACGTCCCGCTCGATCACGACGAGCCGGCACCCCTGCCCCAGGCGCTTGCCGTGCACCCGGCGCGCGACGTGGAGCAAGTCGAGGTGCGGCGGCGAAGGGGGCGCCTCCATGCGCGCCATCGCGAACCGCGTCCGGAGCAGCGGCATGTCGAAGCTCTTGCCGTTGAACGTCACCAGCATCGACGCCGCGGCGAGCCGCTCGCGCAGCCGCTCGAGCATCGGCGCCTCCTCGCCCAGCGCGCGCACGAGGAGCTGCTCGAGCACGAGCGAGCCCTCGTCCCACCACGCCAGGCCGACGAGGAACGCGACCGTGCCGGTCCCCCCCGCGAGGCCGGTCGTCTCCGTGTCGAGGTAGAGCGCGCGCCCGGGATCGCACGCCGCGAGCGCCGGATCGAGCGCGAGCAGCGCGAGGAGCTCCGCGCTGGCGACTCGCCCCGGGCCGAGGAGGGCGCGGCCGGTCTTGTGCGCCGGCGAGAGGCGCTGCGTGCGCACGTGGAGCGCGCCGAGGGCGGTCTCGGTCGAGGCGAACGGCAGGTCGATCGTGTCGACGACCGGCGGCGGACGGGGCGCTCGCCGCGCGGTGCGCTCCAGGGTCGCCTGGATGCGGGTGCGCAGGTCGGCCAGCAGGTCGCCGCGCGGCGCGGCCGGGGGCGGCGCCGGCCCCGGCGAAAACGCGGGGGAATCCAGCCGGAGGAGCTTGTCACGGAAGGACATGGCTGCCTCTCCCGACGGTACATCGGTTCAGTGGCCCGCGCCAGCGGCGATGCCCTTCCGCACCGCGGTCCGAGGCGCGTCGTCTCGCAGCGCGACGCTCCCGTCGGCGGCCTCGGCGACCCCCAGGTCGCGCCACAGACCCGCGAGGTCGATGGGCTCCCCGGCCACCGCGTCGTGGGCCACCAGGTCGGCCAGGACGTGGGTCCCCGTCGCGGCGTCCCCCACGCGCACGAAGTCCTCGAGCCGCGCGCCGTGCGTCGCGTCGCCGAGCTGCGACAGCGCCGCGCGCAGCACGTCGTCGAGCGAGCGGGCCCCGCCCGTCGCCTCGCGGATGCGCACGTCCGCCAGCAGCGCGAAGAGCGCCCCGCCCCAGTAGGTCGAGTCGATGTCGTCGCGATCGTCGAGCGCGGCGGGGTCACCCTCCTTGCGCAGGCCCCGCGGCATCGACCCGGCGAAGTGGCGCCACAGGTCGGCCTCGGTCATCCAGCCCGCGCGCTCGCGCAGGATGGGCTCGTAGTACGTCGCGAGCCCCTCTTCGAGCCAGTGCGCTTCGCCGACGAACGACGGCGTGCCCAGGTGAAATAGCTCGTGCACCGCGACCCAGTCCGTGTGCATCGCGGCGGGGCTCGCCTCCGTCCCGAAGAGCAGCACGACCGACGCCCCCGCGAGCGAGAAGACCCGCCCGAAGACCACGCCGTCGCCGCGCCTCGCCGGCACGACGAACACCGTCGCGCTCACCGGGAACCGACCGAAGAGGCCCGCCACGCAGCCCGCCGCGCTCTTCACCCAGCCGACCGTCTCGGCGTCGCCCATCGCCAGCGGCTCGCCGAGCAGCACCACGTCGAGCGTCGCGCCGGGCACGTCGGCCCGCACGCGGCGGAAGTCGCCGAACGCGGTGTAGCTCGCCTCCCCGAGCTCGCGCCCCCGGAAGACGTAGCCGCCGCTCGCGCCCTGCCGCAACCCGGTCGCGAACCGCGTCGCGTCCCCGCCGCGCACGTCGACCCGGATGCTCGCGTCCCCGGTGGGCTCGGGGCGCAGCATCCACGACGCGGCGGTGCCGAGGACGGCCCCGCCGACCCGGCGCGCGCAGTCCATGTGCCCGCACCCGGCCGCCATCGCGTCGAGGTCCACCGCGTAGCGCAAGGTGCAGCTCGTGCGGCACGCCGGGACGAGCCACGCGTCGCCGGCGACGGCGAGCGGCTGCCGGCGCGACCCGTCCACGAGCGTCATGTCCCGGATGGCCGACGTCGCCTCGGGGGCCACGAGCCGCGCGCTCGGCGCGTGCTCGAGGTGCGCCTCCACCTCGAGCCGCCACGACCCCGCCGGAGGCGGCGCGATGACGTAGTGGTACGGGCCGGGCTCGCCGTTCGGGGCGGCGGCGTCACGGACGCCGCACGCGGCGAGCAAGCACACGGCGCCGGCGAGGGCGAGCTGCCACGAGGCGCGCACCTCGCGAGCATAGTACGGGAGCTAGAAGGCGAGGTCCGTCGCGTTGGCCTGGTTGTGCCGCACCGCCGACTTCGCGGCGGGCGCGGCGGCGGGGGGCGACTGTCCCGGCTGCCCGTTGGCCGACGCGCTGGGCGCGAACCCCGCCTGCGCCTGGGCGATCGCCGCCGACTGGTCATCGAAGTCCTTGTCGACGGGCCGCGCGAAGGCCCGCGACGCCTGGGGCATCGCCGTCGCCGCCGCGACCGCCGCCGGTCCCGCCGCGGAGAGCTCGCGCTGCCGCCGGGCCAGCGCCTCGCTCGCGTCCTTGCCGCGCCCCTTCTCGAAGAGATCGTTCGCCTCGGTCAGCGCCCGCGCCGTCCGGCTCCGCTCGACCCGGGCCGACACGAACGGATCGAGCTCGCGCTGGGCGGTGCCATCGCTCCGCACGTCGACCGCGAGCGTTCCCGCGCAGCGCCCCTCGTCGCGCCTCGCGACGTCGCGATACGCGAGCCCGAGGCGCGCCACCGGCTCCGCGCCGTCGGCGTCCGCGGGCACGTGCACGCGCATCAGCACCGTCTTCTCCTCGCGCGCGTCGAACGTCCCCAGCGGCACGAGGACGCGGCCGCCTTCGCGCCGGAAGGAGCGGTCCAGCACGTCGTCGACGACGACCCCGGGCGCCGGCTCGATCGCGAGCTCCGCCCCGCTCGCCACCGCGGTCTCCAGCGTGCCGAGCTCCTGCTCGAACACCTCGGTCAGCGCCGACGCGTCGGGCACGAAGAAGTGCCGCCCGTTCGACTCCTGCGCGATCGCCGCCATGACCCGCTGGTCGAACGCCAGGTCGACGCCGATGGTCGACACGCCGATGCCCCGGTCGCGCGCCCGCGCCGCCAGCGAGCGGAGGCCGGTGACGTCGCGGATGCCGGTCGTCGCCTCGCCGTCCGAGATGAGCAGGATGCGCTTCACCTCGTCGCGCGGCCCCGGCGACGCGTCGAGCTCCGCGGTGGCCGTCTGCAGGGCGCACGAGATGCACGTGTCGCCGCCGACGCGCATCGCGCGGATCGAGGCCTCCACGCCCGGGCGGCTCGACGCATCGAGCACGGTCGGCGGGACGAGCACGCGCGCGCTCGTGTCGAACACGACGACGGTGGCGCGGTCGCCGTCGTGCATGCGCTCGACGGTGCCGACGGCGGCGGCGATGGCGTTGCTCATCTTGGGGCCGGCCATCGAGCCCGAGCGGTCGACGACGATGGCCAGGTGCACCGGCGGCGGCGCGATCGGCTGGTCGGGCGACGCGTCCGCGCCGGTGATCGTCGCGAGGACGAACGTGCCCGCGCTGCCTCCGCGCGCGTCCCGGGCGATGGTCGCGTGCCCCAGGCGCCCGTCGAGGAGGAGCGTCTTGCCATCGACGAAGTGGGAGCTGACGGTGGCGTCGGGATCCGGGACCGGGTCGGCCCGCCAGGCGGCCGGGTGGTCGGCCCGGGCGGACGGGGTCGGCAGGAGCATCGCCCCCCCGGCGGAACAGGCGATACCGAGAGCGGCCCAGAGAGCGAACGAGCGCACGCGCATGCGGCTTCTACGCGGCTCGCGGCGCGAGGATCTACGCCCCCTCGACGCGGACGCCGGCCGCGTCGAGCAGCCCGCGCGACGGGACGCCCCCCAGGAGCGCCAGCACCACGTCGGCGCGCACCCTCTCGACGCGGGGCGGGAGAGCAGAAGAAGGAGGGAAGGAGGGAAGGAGGGACTGGGATGGGGTTTCACCCGCCGACGACATCTCTTCCCTCCTTCTCTCCTCCCCTCCTTTTTCCGCTTCTTTGCGCGGCGTGCGCAGGACGACCCACCCGTCGTCCACGCGCTCGACGGTGCTCTCGAAGTGGATCGTCACGCGCCCGGCCGCGACCAGGCGCCGCACCTCGTCGATGTTCCGCGCCTTGCCGCGCGCGAACCCGGCGCCACGGTAGGACACGGTGACCGTCGTCCGCGGCTGCCGGGCGAGGGCGACGACCGCCTCCATCGCCGAATCGCCCAGGCCGACGACGACGACATGCTTGCCCGCGAGGGCGCGCGCGTCGGACAGCGCGTGGACGACCCGGGTCGCCGCCGCCGGGGTGACCGGCGCTTCCAGCATCCGCGGCGTCCCGCGGCGGCCGATGGCGAGGAGCACGCGCGACGCCCGCACCGT
>JBEKGQ010000545.1:0-7663 GCA_050012715.1 Polyangiaceae bacterium | reverse complement strand
GGGGTCACTCGAGAGGTCGTCGTGCTCGGCGGGGTCGTTCGCGAGATCGTAGAGCTGGTAGAGGCGGCCCCCGAGGTGAATGAGCTTCATGCCCGGCGTCGGGCCGTGAATGATACCGCGCCGCAGGTGGGTATAGGGACCGTCGGGCATGTCGAGGTACACGTCGCGCTCCTCGAAGGCCGAGCCCGGCTTGGCGACGAGGTCGCTCATGAGGCTCTGGCCGGAGAGCTCGCCGGCGGCCGGGCGCGGCACGCGCATGAGATCGAGGATCGTCGGAACGAGGTCGATCACGCTGCGCTTGACCGGGACGTGGTGCGGCTCGAGGCCCGGCGCGTAGATGACGAGCGGGATCCGCATCAGCGGCTCGTAGATCTCCCACCCGTGCTGGAAGTTGATGCCGTGCTCGCCGAGCGCCTCGCCGTGGTCGCTCGTGACGACGACGACGGTGTCCTTCCACCAGCTCTGCGCGCGCGCGTAGTCGAGCAGGCGCCCGATCTGCTGGTCGGTGAACCAGATCTCGCCGTCGTACGCCGCGGTGAGCCTCCACCCTTGGGGCTTGGCCGGGTCGACGAAGTCGGGCGCGCCCTCGTGCGCGACGTACTGCGAGTGCGGGTCGAAGTAGTGCACCCAGAGCGCGAACCGCTTCGAGGCGCCGTCGCCGAGGAGCCGTATCCCCGCGTCGGTGAGCGCCTTGCCGGTGGTCGTCGCGTCGGTGTCCCCCTGCCCCTCCGCCGGCACCGCCGAGGTGTCGAAGACGTCGAACCCCTGCGTCACCCCGAAGCGCGGCTTGAAGTACCAGTGCGAGGCCGCGCCCAGCGTGTGCACGCCGGCCTGCTGGAGGCGTTCGGCGAGGAACGTGTTGCCCGGGAGGTACGTGTTGAAGTGCCCGCCGTCGCGCAGCGTCTCGCTCGGGTACTTCCCGATGAGCATCGGGGCGAGCGCCTTCCCGGTGTAGGACGCCATCGAGTACGCGCGGTCGAAGACGACCGCCTTCGCGGCGAGCGCGTCGAGGTTGGGCGTCGTCGGCTTCGGGTAGCCGAGGAAGCCCATCTGGGCGGCGCGGACGGTGTCGATCGTGATGAAGATGAGGTTGTAGTCGCGGTCGACCGTCGCCGACGGGGCCGCGGGCGCGACGGGAGGCGGCGCGACGGGGAGCGGCATGTCGGCGCCGGAGCAGTCCTCGTCGATGCCGTTGCCGGGGATGTCGGTCGCGAACGGCGAGATGTTCGGGTCCGCGTCGTTGCAGTCGCCGCCGCCGAAGAGGGGCGAAGCGCCGTCGTGATCGCGGTCGGTGAGCTTGCGGTCGAGGGCGAGCGCGATGCCGCCGAGGGGGGCCATGCGCTGCAGCTCGACCGCGACGCGCGGCTCGCGCTCGAGGGCGCTCGCCTCGTGCACCGTCGCGACGAGCGGCAAGGCCACCGCCGCGACCGCGACGCCGACGGCGAGAGGGCGCGCGGGCCGGCCCCCGAGGGCGAGCGGCGCGATCCAGGCGCAGGCGGCGATGATGACGACGTCGAGCGCGGGGCGGAGATCGAGCTCGTTCCGCTTGAGCACGCCGAAGATCGCGAGCGGGCCGCTCCCCTCGCCGCCGGTATCGCCCGACGTGATGCCGAGCGCCACGACGGCGACCGCCACCGCGAGGCCGATGGCGCCGGTCGTGACCGGATCGATGGCGCGCGGCCACCGCGAGGCGGCGGCGGCGAGCCCGCGACGGACGGGCGGGAGCGCGGCGAAGCCCGCGGCCGCGAAGGCCACGAGCCACGCCGCGGACGTCAGGCCGAGCTCGAGCCCCGCCCGGCCCGGCGAGCCTTCGCCGAGGACCCGCCGGGCGACCTGCGCCGTCGTCACGAGCCACGCCGTGGTGACGCCGAAGCCGAGGAGGGCCATCGCGGCGGTGCGCGAGCGCGCGAGCACGGGCTCCGCGCGCAGCGTGACCGCCAGCTCGACCGGCCCCACCGCCGCCGCCGGCGAGAGGAAGAGCGCGACCGCCGCGACGGCGAGCCCGATGAGCATCGCCAGCGGGGCGAGGACCCCGAGGTCGGCGAGCGCGAGCGCGGCGAACCCCGCGCCGTGCGCGTCCGAAGCCGCGGGCCGCGCCTCGACGAGGGCGACCGCGGCGGCGCCGATGGCCGCGCCCGTCAGCGCGAAGAGTACGCGTCCCTTTGCCCGTGCCACGGCTCCCGGGTGTTTATCATTTCCTGCCGGCGGCCGGCGGGCGGGCGCGAGCGAGCGGATGGGCGGCGTCGTAGACGCGCATGAGGTGCTCCATCGAGACGTGGGTGTACCGCTGCGTCGTCGACAGGGAGGCGTGGCCGAGCATCTCCTGGATCGCGCGGAGGTCGGCGCCGCCGTCGAGCATGTGGGTGGCGCAGGTGTGCCGGAGGGCGTGCGGGTGGAGATCGGCCCGGCCCGCGCCGAGCGCGCCGTAGCTCTGGACGAGCGCGTGGACGGCGCGCACGTAGAGGCGCTTGCCGGTCACGGCGAGAAAGAGCGCGTGCGGGTCCTGGGTGCCGCGCTTCGGGTGGACGACGAGGCAGCGCGCGTCGAGCCAGGCGCGGAGGGCCTCGACGCTCTTGCTCCCGAGCGGGACCATGCGCTCCTTGCTGCCCTTGCCGAGGACGCGCGCGGTCGCGGCGTCGAGGTCGACGTCGTGGAGGTCGAGCCCGCACACCTCGCTCACGCGCAGGCCCGAGCCGTAGAGGACCTCGAGGACGGCGCGGTCGCGCAGCCCCTTGGGCGAGTCGTCGCGCGGCGCCTCGACGACCTCCTTCGCCGCGTCGACCGAGAGCAGCGTCGGGAGCCCCCGGCGCACCTTGGGCGTGGCCAGCTCGTCGGCGGGGCAGGTGGTGATGACGCCGCGACGCCGCATCCAGCGCATCCAGGTGCGCACCGCCGCGAGCTTCCGGGCGATGGAGCTCGGCGCGTGCTTGCGGGCCAGGACGCCGAGCCACCCGCGCAGCAGGTACACGTCGACCGCGCGCACGTCGTCGGCGGCGCTCGAGCCGCGCTCGCGCGTGAACGCGGCGAGGCCCGCGAGATCGCCCTCGTACGCGCTGACGGTGTTCGGCGAGGCGCGCCGCTCGGCCGCGAGATGCACGAGGAACGCCGCGATCGCCTCGTCGAGCGTCACGTCCCACCGCTACCACGCGCCGCGAGCAGGCCGCCAATTCCCCGCTACTGTGTCCACTTGCCCCCGCTGCTCACCCGCTCGTGGAACCGCGCCCGCGATCTCTGGCGGCGGGCGAAGCGCGAGCACTCGACGCCGCGCGAGGTCGGCTGGAGCGTCGCGGTCGGCGTCTTCTGCGGGTGCTCGCCGTTCATCGGCCTGCACATGTGGCTGGCGCTCGGCCTCGCCACCGCGTTCAAGCTGAACCGGCTCTGGGCGTTCCTCGGCTCGCGCGTCTCGGTCAGCGTGCTCCTCGCGTGGATCGCCTTCGCCGAGATCGAGCTCGCCTACCGCCTGCGCGCGGGCGAGTGGATGGCCCTCAGGCCGGACGACGTCCTCGTCCACGGCTGGCAGCTCTTCGGCGACTGGCTCGTCGGCTCGCTGCTCGTCGGCGGCGTCCTCGGCGCGCTCTTCGGTCTCGTCGCCTACCGCCTCGCGCTACGGTGGCGGCGCGAGGAGGACGTCGCGTCTACGCCGCGCACGCCCGGAGAACCTCGTCCACCGTCTTCGGGATCCCGTCCGTCAACACCTCCGGCGCCGACGTCGTGACGAGGACGTCGTCCTCGATCCGGACGCCGATGCCGCGCCACTCGGGGCCCACCGTGGGGTCGTCGGGCGCGATGTAGATCCCCGGCTCGACGGTCAGGACCATGCCCGGCTCGAGGGGGCGCGGCTTGCCGGACTCGAAGTACGCGCCGACGTCGTGCACGTCCATGCCGAGCCAGTGGCTGGTGCGGTGCATGAAGAAGCGCTTGTAAGCCTCGGATTCGATGAGCACCGGCACTTCACCGCTGAGAAGGCCGAGGCGCACGAGGCCGCGCGTGATGATGTCGACGCTGAGCTTGTGGATCTCGTCGAGCGTGGCCCCGGGGCGCGTCGCGACGATGCCCTCGGTCTGCGCGTGCAGGACGAGCTCGTAGATGGCCTGCTGCTCACGGGAAAACGCCCGCCCGACGGGGAACGTGCGCGTGACGTCGCTCGCGTAGTAGCCGTACTCGCAGCCGGCATCGATGAGGAGCAGCTCGCCGGGGTCGATGCGGCGGTCGTTCTTGCGGTAGTGGAGCACGCACGCGTTGGGCCCGGAGCCGACGATGCTGCCGTAGGCGGGCCGCTCGGAGCCGTGCCGCCGGAACGTGTCGAGGAGGAGCGCCTCCACCTCGTACTCGTGCATGCCGGGGTGGGTCCGGTTCATGGCGAGCTCGTGCGCCTCGCGCGTGATGCGCGCCGCGGTGCGCATCGTCTCGATCTCCACCGGGGACTTGCGGAGGCGCATCTCGTGCAGCACCGCGCCGGGGTCGACGATCTCCGTCGGCGCGGTGACGCCGAGGCGCTGGCGGCCGCGCACCTTGTCGACGGCGCCGAGCAGGCGATCGTCGAAGCGGCGGCTCGCGCCGAGGCGGTAGTACACGCGGCGGCGGTTCTGGAGCAGGTTCGGGAGCTTCTCGTCGACCTCGGACACGACGAACGACTCGTCGGCCCCGAAGGCCTTCGCGCCGTCGACGCCGGCGCGCGGCCCGTCCCACACCTCGCGATCGCGGTCGCGCGGGCGCACGAAGAGCGTCGCCTTGCGGTGCTGCGCGTCGAGGACGAGGACGCTCTCCGGCTCGTCGAAGCCGGTGAGATAGAAGAAGTCCGAGTCCTGCCGGTACTCGTGGTCGACGTCGTTGTTCCGCACGAAGACGGGCGCGGACGGAAGGACCGCGACCGACGAGGGCGAGGCGATCGCCATCGCGTCGAAGAAGGCGTCGCGACGGCGGGCGAAGGTCTCCGCGTGGTGGGTGCACATGAAGGGATCGAATCCTTCTACTTTCTTGGCGGTAAACCGCGCGCGCGGCAAGAGTCAACTTGGGCCGAGCGCACAACTTGGCCCCGACGCGAGCCCCGCGCGACGATGGCGCCCATGAGCTTTCTCGAGGATCGCCGTCGCAAGCGCAGCCAGGACCCGCTCGTCGCCCTGCACTACCAGCTGGCCCAGGCTCGCCACGAAGGGAGCCTCGAGGCCATCGTCATCGCCGACGACGCCGGCGTCGTCGTGGCGGGCGCGGGCGCGTGGGCGGTCTGCGAGGAGCTGGCGGCGGATCCTCGCCCAGGCCGCCTGAGCCCGCGCGGACGCGGCGGGGCTAGCTCCCGAGGATCTCTTTCGCCTTCTCGGCGTCCTTCGGCTCGACCTGGAGCCGAATCCCCATGCTTTCGGCGAGATACGGCATCACGCCGCCCGCCTGCCCGTCCATGACGAAGGCGCGGACCCCCTCGAGCTCGAGCCGCTCTTGGGCGAGCTGGGCCTCGGGGAGATCCTTGAAGGTGGCGACGGTGACTAGCTCGTCCTGGGGCATCGGCCGGTCTCTTTAGCACGCTCGGGAGCCGGGCTCGTGGCCGTGCTACTTTCGCTGGGCGACCACGCCGATGCGAGGCTTCCGATGAGCGACAACGACCGACGACGCCGGCTCGACAGCGTCATTCCGGAGCTCCTGAAGCGCGCCGTCGAGATCGGCGTCGGCAAAGCGGCCGAAGCCCCGAACGACCTGAAGGAGTTCGTGGGCGGGATGAAGGTCCCCCGCGAGGTCGCGCACTACCTTCTGTCGCAGGTCGAAGAGACGAAGAACGGCCTCTTTCGCGTCGTGGCGAAGGAGGTGCGCGACTTTCTCGAGCACACGAACCTCGGCAGCGAGATGCAGAAGATGCTGACGACGGTGCAGTTCGAGATCTCCACGACGATCCGCTTCAAGCCGAACGACGGCACCTCGGACGGGCAGGACGGCGCGGACGCCAAGCTGCCGAAGCCGGAGGTGAAGTCGAGCGTCACCATGAAGCAGCGGCCCGAGGAGCGCCCCCGCGAGCGGCGCCGCAGCCGCGAATAGCCCGCCCCACCCCGCCCCCACGACAACGGACACGACGAGAAGAAACGAGACATGCCGAAAGCATTGAAGGTCGCAGGAGAAGTCGACTCGTATTGCACCAAGTGTCGGCTGGTCCTCAATCACCGCATCGTCTCGATGAAGCTCGGCAAGGCCTACCAGGTCGAGTGCCTGACGTGCCGGACGACGCACCTCTGGCGCGCGAACGCGCCCGGCGAGAAGCCGGCGGCGTCCGGGGGGGGCGAGCGTGCGCCCCGCGCGTCGGCCGCGCCTCGCTCGACGCGCGTGACGCCCGCGATGCGGCACGAGCAGTCGTGGGAGAAGGCCATCGCCGGCCGCGGCGTCCACGAGTTCAAGTCGTACAACGTCGGGGGCAGCTTCCAGGAGGGCGACCTCCTGCGGCACAAGAAGTTCGGCGACGGCGTGGTCGTGCGGGTCATCGACGCGAGCAAGGTCGAGGTCCTCTTCAAGGACGAGGCGAAGACCCTGGCGCAAGGGATGGCCTGAGCGGGAATCAGCCGGACTAGGGGAGTGGTGGCAGAGCGTTTGACGGTCGGCGAGGGCGGTGACGATACTGCCGGCCGCAGAGGGTCGATGCGTCGCTGGCTGTGGGGTGCGCTGGGGGTGGTCGTCGGAGGGGGCAGCGCGGGCGTCGCCCGCGCGCAGGCGCCGACGTCGCCGGTCGAGGTGCGCCTGGCGCCGGGCCCGAGCGGCGTCCTCGGGGCGTGGCTCGTGTCGGGCCCCTTCGAGCGCGGGCACGCGGTGGACGAGGAGCACCTGGCCCCGCGCCTCGGCGCCGGGTGGCGCCTGGCGTCGGCGAGCGACGCGCCGGTGGATCTGGCGGCGGTGCTCGACGTGAAGGGCGGCGAGCACACCGCGTACGCCGGTGGCGTCCTGCACGTCGAGCACGCGGGGCGGCACACGCTGCTCGTCGGGTCGAACGACGGGTGCGCGGTGCTCGTCGACGGCAAGCGCGTCCACGCGCGGGACGAGGCGCGCCCAGAGCGCGACGACGACGACCTCGTCACGCTGGATCTTCCCGCCGGCGACCACACGCTGGTCCTCGCGCTCCACCAGCACAAGGGCGGCCCGTGGACGTTCCGCGCGCGCCTCCTCGACGCGGAGCTCCAGCCGCCCCAGGGCATGGCGCTGACGCTGCCGGGGACGACGGCGGACGACGCGCGCGCCCTCGCCGCGCGCATGTCGAGCGTGTCGCTCGATCGCGGGATGCTCGCGGACGGCTACCGGCCGGCGCTGACGGTGCGGTTCCCGGAGGGGGCTCCCCGCGGCGTCGCGCTCGACGTGCACGCGCGGCTCGTGCGCGCCGGGGGGGGATCGCCGCTCTTCGACGTCGACGCGGGCGACCTCGAGCCCGACGACCGCGCGGTGCACGAGATGGGCGCGCTCCTGCCGCGCGTGGCGGCGGAGGAGGTCGAGGACGAGGACTGGACGGTGCACGTCGAGGTGGCCGGGCGAGCGGTGGACCTCCCCTTCCACCCGCGGAAGGCGGTGCGTGAGGCGGTCGCCCTCGCCGACCGCGCCCTCGCGAGGAAGCCCGACGAGAGCGTGCAGCACCTGCGCGATCGGCTCGCGGGGCAGGTGGCGCACGGCGACGGCGACGTGGAGGCCGAGCTCGACGACG
>JBEKGQ010000544.1:0-5277 GCA_050012715.1 Polyangiaceae bacterium | reverse complement strand
GCGAGCGCGGCGCCGGCGTCCGCAGGCGCGACGATGCCGGCGTCGTACGAAGGATCGGGCGCCGGCGGCGGGGTGCTGGCGGAGTAGTCGTCGCGCACGAAGTGGACGCATCCCGTGAGCTCCTCGGTCGGGCCGACGCAGTTCTCGGTGAGGTCGAAGGTGATCTCCGTCGAGAGCACGCTGCCCGCGTCGTCCTCGGCGCCCTCGAGCACGGTGACGGTGCCGGACGTCGGCTCGCAGTCCTGCGAGCCGACGTAGAAGTCGTTCAGCTGGAGGCCGCCGTCCGGTCGCGCCGTGCCCTGCGCGTAGGTGCCCGGTGGGGGCACGTGGACGGTGTTGAAGTCGAGGCCGAGGCTGTCCTCGACGTCGCTGGACGAGAGGAGGAAGTTGTCCGTCGTGGCCGAGAAGCCCGCGCCGAGGCTCGTCAGCGTGATCGCGGTGCGGCCCCCGAGCATCCCTCCCGAGGGTCCCGCGATGTGGAAGACGTCGCGCCCGCCGGGGCAGAAGCCGCCGCCGGCGTCGAACGGTGGCGGCGGCGCGCCGGACTCCGCGGTGCTCGCGCCCTCCGGGGACGTCGCGTCCGAGGAGGCGCCGGCGTCGCTCCCGGTCGCTTCGTCGCCACCGGTCGCGTCCGTCCCGCCCTTCGCGTCGCCGGCACCGGTGGCGTCGAGGCCGCCCTTCGCGTCGGCGCCGAGGCCTCCCGCGTCGGCGAGCGGACCGGCCACGCCGCTCGAATTCGGCGAGCCGCACGCCGCGGCGGCAGCCATCGCCGCGAGCCCGAGGAGGAGCAGCACGCACGTCGCGCGTCGCATCGTGCAGCGTCCTACGCACGGTGCTCCCCGCGTCTCCCCTCGCCTTCCGCCGTCTCCCTTCGATCAGCCCGCCGCCGGCTTGCGCCCCGCGGACGCTGCCCGCGTCTCCGTCAGCGCCGCCACGATCTCCGCCACCTCGAACGGCTTTCGCACCCAGCGGATCTTCCCTACCTCGCCCTCGAGGCCCTCGGGCAGGCCGACCGCGCTGCCGCTGATGAAGACGAGCGCCACGTCGGGCGATCCCTTGCGCAGCGCCTCGACGGCGCCCTTCACGTCGTGCGCGATCGGCGAGAGGTCGACGAGGGCGGCGTCGTGCGTCTCCCGCGAGCGAGCCACGAGCTCCTCGGCGGTGCGCGCCACGACGACCCTCGCGCCACGGGCGCCGAGGGCCGACTCGAGGAGCGCCGCGACGTCCCCGTCGTCCTCCACCACGAGGACGCGCGTGCCCGCCAGCACCGCGGGGCGCGGGGCGGAGACCGGCGCTCGCGGCAGGGTCGCCTCGACGCGCGGCCAGCGAAGGCGGAACCGCGCGCCCTTGCGCGTCGGATCGGTGGCGAGCGGCACGAGCTCGAGCTCGCCCCCCGCGGCGCGGGCCACCGCGCGCGCATGGCGGAGCCCGACGCCGGCGCCGCCTTCGCGGTTCGAGGCGCCGTCGAAGATGCGCGGCACCTGCGCGGCGGGGACGCCCGGTCCCTCGTCCTGGACGAAGACCATCGCCACCGAGGAGTCGGCCTGGATGTCGATGCTCACCTGGCTGCCCCGCGGCGCCCACGCGAGCGCGTTGAGGAGCACGTTGGTGAGGATCTGCGACGCGTCGGCGACGAAGGGCACACGCACGCCGGGCGCGTGCGTCTTGATCACGAGCGCGACGCCGGCGCGCGTCGCCTCGACCGAGAGCGCCTCGACGACGTCGGTCACGACGCCGTCGAGCGGCTCTTCGCGCTCGTCGACGACGGCCTGGGCGCCGATGGCGCGGCGCGCGAGGTCCCGCGCCGACCGCGCGCGCTCCTCGACGATGGCGAGCGCGCGGTTCACCTGCTCGGGCGAGCCGCGGCCGGTGCGCGCCTCGGCGACCCAGCCGAGGAGCACGGTGAGCGCGTTCGACACGTCGTGCAGGGCGCCGGTCACGTCGCGGTGCGGATCGCCGACCGCGGGCGGCTCGCTCCAGCGCGCGGAAGGGCGCGGATCGTCGGCGTCCCGAGGCACCCGGGGAAAGTACGACATCCGCAAGGCGCGGTCACGTTCCAGCGACGTCTCGCCGACGCCCTGCGGCAGAGGCGGGGCCCCCGGCAAGGCCTACTCGGCCCCCAGCATCCGCTGCATGGCCAGGCGGTGCTCGACCTCCTCGAAGACGGCGCGCTCGTCGTCACCGGCGCACGTCACCGGCGCCGGCGCGCGCCCGGCGTCGACCGGGGCGTACGTGAAGAAGGCCCGCAGCGTCTCCTCGTGCTCGCCGGCGATCGCGTCCTCGGCCTGCACGTTGACCATCACGGTGAGCGAGTCGCCGGTCGTGTGCACCACGAGCGACCGGATGTGGACGAAGCGGTTCGGCAAGATGGGCCGCAGGAACGTGAGGCCGTGGAGCCCGGCGAGGCGCACCCCCTCGCCGGCGAGGTAGGCGCGCGCGGAGAGCGACGCGTTGGTCTCGATCCAGCGCATCAGCGTGCCGCCGTAGAGGGTCCCGTGGAAGTTGAGCTTCCCGCCGCGCACGGGCTCGATGGTGTGCACGTAGGAGACGTCGCGGCCCTGCGCGGTCGGGCGCTCGGGGCGATCCCACGGGAAGCGCAGCGAGCGCGGGAAGGCCTTGAGGAGCTCGTGGATGTAGAGCTTCGTCTCGCGGTCGGCGGGCTGGCCGGGCGCGGGGACGGGGATGGGCATGGTGCCGGTGGCGAGCTTGCGGCGGAGCTCGCGCCGGAGGCTGCCTTCGCGGAAGCGCGTCACCTCCGCCGGCGTCTCGGGCACGAACTGGGGGACGAGCTGCGGGGTGCCGTGCTCGTCGACGGCGACGAAGGACATGTAGGCGTCGAGGACGGCGCGCGGGCTGTCGTCGGGTCGCCCGTGGGTCATGCTGACCGAGACGCCGAGGCTGCGGTCCGAGGTGTGCGCGATGGAGGCGCTCATCGTGACGCGCTCGCCGACGCGGATGGGGTCGCGCAGGACGAGGCCGTCGATGGCGGCGGTGACGACCGGCATGCGGCAGTGGCGCGTGGCGGCGACGACGCCGACGACGTCCATCCACTCGAGGATCTTGCCGGCGCGGAGGTGTCCCCGCTCGTCGGCGATGTCGGGGGCGACCCACTCGTCGAGGTGGACCATCGACCCGCGCTGGTGGGTCAGCCGCGGGGGCTCGGTTCGTGCGGTGGCTTGCATGGAATGACTCCTCCAGCCCACGCGGCACGCGCGGGCCTCACGGGCCGATGGGAGGAAAGCTACGGTCGACAACGCGTCGCGTCAACGCGACGACCGCTGAAATGTGCCGAGGTTTCCGGTGTGTGTCGGGAACGTCAATCCTCGACCGCGACCGCGCCGTCACCCAGCTCGGCCGTGAGGGCGCCGAGCGCTTTGCGCGCGCCCTCGACGGTGATGTCGCGCGCCTCCACGATCATCGCCGCCACGCGCTCGACGAGCCCGCCGACGGCGCCGGCCGCGAGGGCCACCGAGCGCGCGTGGAGCCCCATGTGGCCCCGCTGGATCCCGTCGCTGGCCAGCGCACGGACCGCCGCGAGGTTCGACGCGAGGCCCACCGCCGCCGCGATGCACGCGAGCTCCTGGGCGTCGGTGACGCCGAGCATGCGCAGCGAGAGGCGCGCCGCCGGGTGAACCCGGAGCGTGCCCCCGACCGTCCCGAGCGCCATCGGCATCTCGAGCATGCCGACGAGCACGTCGCCGTCGCGCCGCCAGACGGCGAGCGGCTGGTACGTCCCGGTCCGCGTCGCGAACGCGTGCGCCCCGGCCTCGACCGCGCGCCAGTCGTTGCCGGTGGCGATGACCACCGCGTCGACGCCGTTCATGATGCCCTTGTTGTGCGTCGCCGCGCGGTACGGATCGAGCTCCGCGAAGCGGGACGCGTTGACGATGCCGTCGATGACCTCGCTGCCGCTCATCTCGTCGGTCGCCAGCGCCTCGGCCGGGATGCGGCAGCGCACGCGCACGCACCGCTTGTCGCTGAGGTTCGAGAGGATGCGCAAGCCCACGCGCGCCTCGGCGATCGCCGCGAGCCGCTCGGCGACGGCCTCGGCCACCGAGTTGACGAGGTTCGCCCCCATCGCGTCCTGGCAGTCGAGGATGATGTGGACGACGACGAGGTCGTCCGCGAGGACGCGCGCCTCGACGCCGCGGGTTCCCCCGCCCCGCGCGACGAGGCCCGGGATGCCGCGATCGGCCAGCGCGGCGATCTCGGCGGCGTGGGCCTCGATGCGCGCGACCGCGGCCCGCGCGTCGCGCACGTCGCGGAGCTGGACCTGCGCGATCATGTGCGGAGGATCGGCCTCGGCCACGAAGCCGCCGCCCGCGCGGACCATCTTCGCGGCGTTCGACGCGGCGGCGACGACGCTCGGCTCCTCGATGACCATCGGCACGACGTGGTCGTGCCCGTTGACCCGCACGTTGAGCGCGACGCCATAGGGGAGGGCGTACGTGCCGAGCACGTTCTCGACGAACTTGTCGGCCGTATCCGCGTCGAGGCCACCGCCGTCGAGGGCGCGCTCGATGTCCTGCGGGTCCGATCCCGTCACGTCGCACACGAGCGCGCGGCGTTCCTGGATGGTGACCTTGTAGAAACCGGGCAGACGGGACGTGCGGGCCATTTTCGAAGGACCTCAGGGTGAAGGCGTTTGGGGTCGGACGCCACCGCGGTCGACCTGAAGTGGGACAGGACGCATTCCGAGCGCGGCCGCGCGCTCGACGAAGGCCGGCGGGGGCGCGGCGGTGCCGAGCCAGACCGCGACGTCACCCCCGCCCGCGCCGGACGGGAGGAACGCGGCGCCGAGCGGCTCGGCGTGCGCCGCGAGCTCGGCGAAGGCGGGGAGGACGATGGGGGCGTCGGCGGCCTGACCGAGGGCCAGGAGCGCGCGGCCGATGTCGGACGCGGCGTGGACGAACGCGCCGGCGTCGCCGCTCTCGACGGCCGACGCCGCGACGACGGCGAGGAGCCGGAGGCGCGCGAGGGCGAGCGGCGAGCGGGTCCGCAGCGCGTCGACGCGGGCGCGAAGCTCGCTCGTCCGCGCGCTGTTGCCGCTCCAGAAGGCGCGAAGGACCAGGGCCGGGGGCAGCTCGACGGCGCGGAGCGAGGCCTCCTTGCCGTCGGTCACGTAGCGAAGCGCGCCGCCGTGCACGGCGGCGGCCACGTCGACGCCGCTGCCGCCGCGCTGCTCGTGGGCGTGGGCCTCGCGGACGCCGCGGAAGATGGCGGCGCGGACGCGCGTGTCCGCGAGGTCCTCCCCGCGAGCCAGCGCGCGGGCGCCCT
>JBEKGQ010000543.1:0-5283 GCA_050012715.1 Polyangiaceae bacterium | reverse complement strand
GCACGTCCCGGCGGCGGCGCAGGAGGGCATCGAGCGACCACGAGCCAGGGCCCACGATGAGCAGGAAGATCGAGGTGAGGATCTGGGCGTAGTCGGACCGTGTCTCGTGCATGACCGCCCAAAAGCCGACCTTGGGCAGCGCAGGCGGGAGTGGCAACGGAGACGTGCCGAGATAGAGCGCGATCTTTGTGGTCAGGATGGCGACCACCATCTCGACGATGAACGGGATCGCGATGATGCGGGTGAAAAGGCCCGCGATCAGCAGGATCCCGCCGACGATCTCCAGACCGCCGATGAAGTCGGCCGTGAGCTCCGGCGCCGGAAGTCCGAGCTTGGTGAAGCGGCCGACGCCCTGGTTCGGATAGACGAACTTGAGGATGCCTTCGGAGAGGAAGACGCCCCCGACCATGAGGCGCATGATCAGGGCCGACCGGGGAGCGGTGAGCGGGGGGTTGAGCACGAAATCGACGAGTCGCTGGATTGGCTTCATACCGCTGACAACGGCCGACCCTGTCGTTGGTTCCACTGCCCGCGCGGAACCCTAGAACACGCACCCTACGTCGCCCACGACACCTCTTCGCCGAGAGGAGCGCGCTCTGCGGCGAAGTCGAAGCGGAACGAAGGGACGGCGCGAATGGTTCCGCGGAACGATCGCGGCGCCGGTTGCGTTCCCGGGACATGGGCCAAGACTCGGATCGCCGCCACGCGCGCCTCCGGCTCCGCATCCTCACCTTTGCCGTGATGCTCGCGGTGCTGGTCGGATGCGCGACGAGCCAGCCGGCGGCAACGCCATCGGCCTCCTGTGCCGGTCCGCCTGCGACCTACGTCGCGGACGTGCGGCCCCTCCTCGAGCGGCGCTGCTTTGCCTGCCACGCGAACGATGGCGTCGCCGCCGAGGACCACGACTTCTCCCGCGTCGAGACGCTGCGGGCCCAGGGTCAATCTCTGACCGACGAGGTGGCGGAGCGCGCGATGCCTCCCAAGGGACGACCCCAGCTCACTGACTCCGAGGCGCAGCTCCTTTTGCGGTGGGCGGCGTGCGGCGCCGCCGAGCGATGAGCCGAGCTCTGTCACCAAGAACGGAATGCCCGTGAAGGACCACAGAGCCCGGCGGAACGTGAGGGAAGCATGATGTCTTCAACGCGATCGCTCGTTCATCGTCTCGTAGCCGCCCGGTTGCGGCTCGACGAGGCGTCCACAAAGGACTCCGACCACTTCGACGAGCTCGGGTTGACTCCGCTCGACGTCGTGCTGGTCGTCCTGCGGCTCGACCGGCTCCGCCCCGGTGACGGCGACTTCCCCGTCTACGCGCTCGACTACGCGACGACGGTCGGTGACCTCGTGGTCGTCGTCGAGGTCTGGTTGCAAGGCGGCTTTCTGTCTCACGACGTGACCCCGCGGGAAAGGATCGAGTCATGAGTGTCGCTTTTCGAAGCATCGCGGTCGGAATGGTGTGTGGCGCGACGGCGCTCGGCTGCGGGAGCAGCTCGAGTGCTTCGGGCACCTCGAACGACCTGGCGTTCCTCTTGCCGAAGATGCCGGAGAGGCGAGCGCCGGGACATCGCAAACGCCACCCATGGGCGAAACGAGCCTCCTGGCATGGATTGCAACGGGCCAGTACAAGCAGTGGGCATGCGAGCCCGCTGTGCACGCGTCCCGCGGGCCGTCCGTACACACGCCCTTCGACCGCGTCTGCTCGAACGACGTCCTCAGCGCGGCTGCGGCCGGCGGGGGGACGGGGCCGTGGCCCGAGGGTGCCGCCGAGGTGAAGGAGATCTACATGGCGATGGGCGACGCCACGCCAACGGGTGGCTACGCAGTCTCGCTGAAGACCTCCGCCGACAGCGCGGGAGGAGCCAACTGGTATTTCTACGAGAGGTTCGATGGCACGTTGTACGCGGACGGCCTGGGGACGCCGCTGTGTACGGGTTGTCATTCGCTTGCGGGAGCCGACGCGTTTCATACGACCACGGTGGGTGCGCGTGATTTCGTGTTCACCCCGGTTCCGTGACGGCCCGATTCCCCGGCGACCGATCCGCGGCCCTCATTCCGCGACGAGGTTCACCTCGATGTTCCCCCGCGTCGCCCTCGAGTACGGGCAGACCTCGTGCGCCGCTTCCATCAGGGCGCGTGTTTCTTCGGTGGACACGCCCTCGACGTGACCCCTGAGCTCGACGCCGAGTCCGTACTGGCCGGCATCGTTCGCGATGAGCGAAACGTGGGCGGTGATCCGTGCGTCCTTCAGCGCCTTCTTCTGCTGGCGCGCCACCAAGCGTAGGGCGCTCTCGAAGCAGGCGGCGTAGCCGGCGGCGAAGAGCTGCTCGGGGTTGGAACCGACGCCTCCGGGGCCTCCCATGCTCTTTGGGATCCTCAGGTCCAGATCGAGTACGCCGTCGTCGGATTTCACGTGCCCTTCGCGGCCCCCATGGACCGTGGCGACCGCCGTGTAGATCGTCTTCATGTCCTCTTCGATGCCTCCATTTTGGCCGGCAGCCAGATTATCACCGTCGTGCCGCCCCCTTCGACGGACTCGATGCGCATGACGCCGTCGTGTCGCGTGACCGCCTGGAGCGCGAGCGACAGACCGAGCCCCGTTCCTCCGTCCCGGGTGGTGACCCCTACCCCTCCCAGCCGCGGCATCATGCTCGGGGGTATTCCGCATCCCGCGTCCTCGACGCTCCACTCGTGATCGCCATCGGCGCTCCGACGCGTCGAGATCCGAACCGTGGTGCCGGCTGGGCTCGCGTAGAGCGCGTTGGAGCACACGTTGTACAGCGCCTCGGCCAGATCGCCGAAATCCCCGCGGATGACGCCCCCGGCGCAAGCGATGGCCAACCGCACGTCGCACGCCTCGGCCTGCGGCTCGAGCCGGTCGGTCACGAGCTTGACGACATCCGCGACGGAGACGTCCTCGCGGATCCAAGCGCAGCTCTTGGCCGGGCGCGCGAGGAGCTCCTTCAACTGATGGCTCGTGTCCACGAGCTGCGTGACTCGCGGCCTTGCGAACGGGTCGACGTGACGCTCGATGGTCGAAGCGAGGCCGAGGATCACGCTGACGCAGTTTTTGATGGCATGAGCACGCGCCTCGAGCGGGCTCGGCTCCGACGCCGCCGCGATCAGCGTCATGGCGATGGGTTCCATGGTTCGGCTCCTTCGATCTCGCACTCTGAGCCCTTCGTCCACCCGTTACGCGTTCATCGCTGTGAAGTGTCTGCCCCGTGGGGCCGGGTGGACAATCACCGCGCTTGACGCCGCTTGACGACCGGCGCGGCGCGTCCGCGCCGCTCGACGCTCTGTTCGAGAAGGGTGCAGGCCGCCTGGAGATCGGGCGTCTCCATGCCTTCGGTGAACCTGGCGTAGAGCGCCGAAAGGTCGCCGAGGACGTCGGCGGCTCCCCCACGCCGCAGCCTCTCTCTCGCGAGGGTCGTGGTCGCGCGAAGCTCCCACACGAGCGCTCCCTGCCGCCTCGCGAGCTCGATGGCGGTCGACAGGGCCTCGTCCGCGGCCCGCTCATCCGTCGGGGATTGGTCCGCCAAGACCACCCCCTTGACGCGCAGGAGCTCCGGCAGATCGAACGTGCCACCTCGACGCCTGGCCTCGACGATCGCCAGGTCAATCGTGCGGAGCGCTTCCTGCGGCGATCCCGTGGCGGCCAGCCCTTCCGCGAGAGCGCCCACGTAGACGGTCGCGAAGGCCGCGTTCCGCTCGCCCTTCAGCATCGAGGCGGCCGTCCGTAGCAGCGTGCACCCCTCCCGCGGTCGGCCCGTCCTCACGAGGAGCTCGCCCCTGAGTCCCGTCGCCGGTCCTCGCTGCGATTCGAGCGAGTGGCGTTCGACGAGCTCGAAAAGCGTGTCGAGCAAGCGCTCTGCGTCCGCCCACTCGCCACACCCGACGAAAATCGCTTCGCAGAGGATCAGGGCGCTCGACTTCTCGAACGGGTGTTTCAACGCGGCGACGCCGTCGACGACGCTGCGCGCCGCCGCCAGCGCGCGATCCGCGTGCCCGCGCAGCCATAGAATGCGCGCGAAGGTGGCGAGATGAGGATGGCTGAAGAGCCCTCGTGAGTGGCGGGCACCCGCGGTCGGCGGCGCGCTGGACTCGAGGGAGAGCGCCGACTCGCCATACTCCTCCGCGATCGCCTGGTCGCCGCATAGATGATGGGAGAACGCGAGCATCCACGTCGCTCGGATCTGCCCCTCGATCCTGGCGATCCGAGCCGGGGTGATGCTGCGTTTGGCGACCTCCAGCGCCTCGGTGAAATCGCCCGTTCGCACGAGGAAGGAGTTGAGATGCCCGAGAAGCCGGACCTCGTCGTCCCCGTCCCCCAGGGCATGAGCAAGCTCGATCCCGCGGATCAGCGCGGTGCGGACGTCGTCCCCGTTTCCCCGCGAGAACATCGCGGAGATCGCGAATGCCTCCCGGAGGCCGACCTCCACGTGGGTGCCGGAATCCGGCGGCCCCATGACGTCGAGCGCCTGACGGCACCAGCTCTGGCACTCGCTCACGAGTCCCAGCTCCAGCAGCACCCTCGCGGCCTGCGCCGCCAGTCGAGCGCCAATGGCGTGGCCCGCGGGCGACGAGAAGCTCCACTTCAGAGCCGCGCGTACGTTGCCGAGGTCCGCTCGGCACTCGGCGTGCTCGGCGAAGAGCCGAGCATGGCGAAGGCGGATGCGCTCGAGCTCCCCGGTCTCGACCAGCCGTTCGAGCGCGTAGACGCGCGTCGTCTCGAGCAACCGGTACACGACGTAGCCCTCCTCGACGCCGGCCGCGAGGAGAGACTTGCCCACCAGCTCGTTCAGGACCTCGAGCAGCGATTCGCCGGAATCCCCCTCCTCCAGCACGACCGCCTCGGCCGTCTCGAGCGGAAAGGGGCCGACGAGAACGGACAGACGCCGCAGTGCGACGCGCTCGCGGTCGGGCAGACGATCGTAGCTCCAGGCGATCAGCGCATGGATCGTCTGCTGGCGGGCCGGAGCCGTCCGGCGCCCGCGCTGCAACAGCAACCGGAGGTGATCGTCGAGAACCGTGGCCATGCCTTGCAGGCCCCACTGCCCGACGAAGCTCGCCGCGAGATCGAGCGCCAGAGGGACTCCGTCGAGGCGCCGGCATGTCTCGGCGACGACGGGCACGTCGTCCTCGGTCAGGTCGCCGGCCCAGCCGCTCGCCGCCGCGCGCTCGAGGAAGACCTGGACCGCCGGGAACGTCTGGATGGTCTCCACGCTCATGCCGACGGAGTCGGTGGGAGTCTCGAGCGGGCCGAGACGGGGGGTGTGCTCGCCCTCG
>JBEKGQ010000542.1:0-7521 GCA_050012715.1 Polyangiaceae bacterium | reverse complement strand
GGACGCGACGGGGCGCGTCGGCAAGCTCCCCGAGTACCAGACGGTCGACGTGATGGCGCGCTACAAGATCCCGAGCCTCGGGCTGACGTTCAAGCTCGCGGTGAAGGACGCCATGAACCAGACGTTCATCTACGCCCTTCGCCCCGACGGCATCCGCGTCGGCGGGTTCCGCGAGATCCTCGCCGGCGTCCGCTGGGACTGGGACGTGAAGAAGGACGCGGAGAAGTGAGGGTCAGTCTCCGCCGTCGCCCGCGTCTGCGGTGCTGTCGATGACCGTGAACTGGAACACGGTGGGCGGCTGGTACGGCGTGCCCTGGAGGTCCGGCTCCGAGTAGGTCGTGACGGTGAGGGTGTGCTGGCCGAGGGTGAACGGGCACGGGTTGTATGCGTCCTCTCCGTTCATCCCGCAGAGCGAATACGGCGACGAGTCCGCGGTGTGCGTGTACGTCGCGTCGAGCGCCATGGCGAGGCTGCCGGCGGTGGCCGCCGGCGGCGGCTGAACAAGGATGCTGAGCTTCGTCCCGAGGAGGCCCACGTCGATCGTCGTGCCGTTGCTCATCGGGTCGAACCCCAGGATCGGGGTTCCCGCCGCCGCCTTGGAGCCGCTCGTCTCGATCAGCGTGAACGTCGCGCTGGACGGGTCCGGGAGGAAGGGCCCCGCGTCGCCCGAAGACCCCGAGCTCGAAGACCCCGAGCTCGAAGACCCGGAGGAGGAGGAGGCCGCCGCGCCTTCATGCGTGCCGCTGTCGCCGACCCCCGTGCCCCCCTCGTGCAGCGGCGCGGCCGTCGCCGGCCCCCCTCCCCCGTGCGCTTCCTCGGGCAGTGAGCCGACCCCGCTCGAGCCGCACGCCACGAGACTGGCGAACGGCAACGACAGGGCGAGCGTGAGGGGGGCGATGAGGTGCCGCGGAAATGCCATGGCCGCCATGACCGCCGATGTTGCAAAAGATGCTCCGTCCAGGAATGGACGATCCACCCGTGGACCAAGTGATGGAAATGGCAGAGGAACGCCCCGCCGCGGGGCCGACGATGGACGACCGAGCCTCCGCGGGGAGTGGATCACTCGAATCAGAGTGGACGGACCGGTCGCACACGACGGCGCCCGATCGCCAGGACGCACGCGACGGCGACCGCGAGGACGCTCCACGGGAGAGGCACCCGGGTGTCTCCCATGGCGCACCCCGGACCGGCGCCCGAGCGCAGGTTGACCCCGTCGCCGTAGTGCACCCCTTCCGCGCCGCCGCTGCTGCTGCCCGTCGACCCCGCCTCGGCACCAGATCCCGGGTCCGTTCCGACGCCAGCCTCGGGCGCGCCGGTCGGCTTGCTTCCCTCCGCGGTCCAGCTTCCCCCCGCGGCCGCGAAGGCCTGCTGGAAGAGAGGCACGAACGCTTCGAGCGACGTGAACACGTGGCCGTAGCTCTGCGTGCAGTCCGTGCCTCCGCGCGACGCGACGCCCACGACCGCGCCCGTCGTCTCGTCGAGCGCGGGCCCACCGGAGTCGCCCTCGCAGATCGACTCGCCGAGCTCGAGCTCGCTACTACCGAGCGCGGTCGACGACGCGGACACGGTGGGGCCGACGGCGAGGACCGCCAGGTCGTCCTTGCGGAAGCGCACGCCGATCGAGACGTCGTCGTCGTTCTCGCCGAAGCCGACGACGCGCACGCTCTCGCCCACGGTGACCGGCGCTGCCACCCGCACGGCCAGGGGCGTGACGCCCGTGATGCTCGTCGTGAGGACGACGAGCGCGATGTCGCCGTTGCAGAGGGTCGTCCCGGTCGGATGGTAGAGGGCGCTGGCCGTCGCCGAGGGGGTCTCGCCCTGGTAGATCGAGGGGCCGGCGTAGACGCGGATCGAGTCGAGCGGCTGGTCCGCGCCGAAGTCGGCGCCGTTCGTGGAGCCCCCGTCGTCGGCGCAGGAGACGTCGGCCATCGCGGCCGCGGTGAGGGTGCTGACGCAGTGACGAGCGGTCAGGACGACGTTGGGCGCGATGAGCGATCCGCTGCATAGCGTGAAGGAGGTGTCGCTGCCGATCTCCAGCGCGACGACGGCGCCGTTCTGCTCGGCGTCGTCGTCCTCCACCCCTCCGTAGATCGCCGAGGCGGTCGTCCCCGTGGGCTCGGAGCCGCCCGGGCCCTGGCCGCAGCCCGCCAATGGGGCCATCCCGATCCAGGGTGCCGCGATCCAGGCCACCACCTGCCGGAGTCGTAGATAAGGCGGCCCCCGGAGCCCTTTCGTCGATGGTGACCGGTGGCCCCTCGCGTGCAAGTACTGGAACCCGTGGCCCCCCATCGAATGCTTCGCTCGCTGATCGCGGGAACGGCCCTCTTGCTGGGCTGTGCGCGCTCTCAGGCTGCCGTCCCACCCCCGGCCGGGGATGCGGGACCCCAGGCGACGTCGGCGCCTGCACCCTCGGCCGCGCCCGCCGCGACGAAGCCGTTCGGCGAGGCCTGCGTCGACGACTCCGAGTGCGCCGGCGCCGTGTGCTTCCACAAGCGACTCAAGACGCCCGACATGGGCCCCGAGCACCGGGGCTCTCGAGACGCCGTCGAGCACGACGGGTACTGCTCGCTGCATTGCGACAACGATTCGCAGTGTCCTGTGCCCCCCACGAGCGGCCGATGTGGCGCGCGAGGCATGTGCAAGCGCCCCGAATGAGCCAATGGCTTGCGCGAGGCGACCGACTGAGTGTCTCCTAGGAGGACCATGATCAGGCGTCCTGTTCTTGCGTGCGTGCTCCTGTGGACCGGCTGCGCCGGCCTCGCCTTCGGCACCGCCATCGGCTGCAGCAGCGCCAGCTCACCGGGGACGGAAGGCTCCGCTGACTCCGGGACGGGCGCCGACTCACACGCCGGCTCCGACTCGAGCGCGGCGTCCGACTCCGGCGGCGGGGCCGACACCTCGATGTCGAACGAGGACGCGCAGGGCGTCGGCCTCCACGACGGCGGGGCCCCGGACGCCCTCTACGGGGCGTGCGCGGTGATGGGCAGCTTCGGCTGGCCCTGCAACGCCTCTGCGACGGGGCCGGATCCCACCGACTGCACCGACCCGGCCTACCCCGATTGCTTCGTGGGCGGCCAGGGCACCTGGTGCACGAAGACGTGCGCGACCTCGGCGGATTGCACCCAGGTCGAGGACGCGGGGTGCACGCCGACCGCGTGCAACAACAAGGGCTACTGCAAGTAGCCGAACCCGGATCGAGGCGCGGGTCATCGCGCGGAACACGGTAGGCTTCGATCGTGGAGCTGGCGCCCCTCCTCCTTTCGTTCGAGATCGCCACGCTCGCCACGCTCCTCGCGGCCCTCCTCGGCATCGGGCTGGCCACGCTCCTCGCGAACGCGCGCTTCCCGGGGCGGGAGCTCCTCGACGTGGTCGTGACGGCGCCCATCGTCCTGCCGCCGACGGTGCTCGGCTACTACCTGCTCGTGGCGCTCGGACGCCGGAGCTTCGTCGGGCACGCGTTCGAAGCGGTCTTCGGCTCGTCGATCGTGTTCACGAAGACGGGCGCCGTCGTCGCCGCCACCGTCGGCGCGCTGCCCCTCGTCGTCAAGAGCGCCCGCGCCGCGCTCGAGGGCGTGGAGCCCACGCTCATCCGGGCGTCCCGGACGCTGGGGGCGAGCCCGTCGCGGGCCTTCTTCACCGTGCAGCTCCCCCTCGCCTCACGCGGCGTCGTCGCGGCCCTCATGCTCGCGTTCGCCCGGTCGCTCGGTGACTTCGGCATCACCCTCATGGTCGCCGGCGACATCCCCGGCGAGACGCAGACGGCGTCGCTCGCGATCTACGATGCGATCCAGGAGCACCGCGACGCCGCCGCCCTCGGAATGGTCCTCGCGCTCACGACCGTGGCCCTCGCCATCCTCTACACCGTCAACAAGCTCGGAGGCGCCCGCGATGTCCGGTGAGCTCCGCGTCGACGTACGAACGAAGGGAGACTTCGCCCTCGACGTCACGTTCGAGGCGCCGCCCGGCGTGACCGTCCTCTTCGGACCGTCCGGGTCGGGGAAGAGCACGACCCTGGCGGCCATCGCGGGCCTGACGAAGCCCGTCTCGGGCCGCATCACGATCGGCGACGACGTGTGGTTCGACTCGAAGGCGAAGGTGAACGTCCCGGTCCACCATCGTCACGTGGCGTTCGTCTTCCAGTCTCTGGCGCTCTTCCCGCACATGACGGCGCTCGACAACGTCACGTACGGGATGGATCGCACCCTCGACGCCCCAACCCGCGCCCAGCGCGCCCGGGACCTCCTCGGCCGCCTGCGCGTCCCTCACCTCGCCGACCGCAAACCGAGGACGTTCTCCGGCGGAGAGGCCCAGCGGGTGGCCTTGGCGCGCGCTCTCGCGATGCACCCGCGCGTCATCCTGCTCGACGAGCCATTCAGCGCGCTCGATCGCGAGCTCCGGGTGGAGCTCATCGCCGACATGAAGGACTCGATCCGGGAGCTCGACGTGCCGGTCATCTTCGTGACGCATCATCGCCAGGAGGCGCGGGCGCTCGGCGACCGCGTCGTGCTCCTCGAATCGGGCCGCGTGAAGCAGGTCGGCAAGGTGGCGGACATCATGGGCTCGGCGCGCGACATGAGCTTCGACGAGACGCCGCTCGATCCGGGCAAGGCGCTCGACCGCTGAAGCCTCGCACGCCCACCATGGGGCGGGCGCGATCCAGAGGGACACGCGGAAGCCGTGGATGAAACAGGCGTGCGCGGCCCCTGTAAGCGGCCTGTCACAGCAGAGCGCGCACGTCCGTTGCTCTTGGAGACGGCCATGAACCTCCGCCTCCCCGCCACCGCCGTCGTCGCCGCCTTCCTGACGTCCCTGGCCTTCGCTGGCTGCAGCAGCAGCAGCGAGCCCGGGAGCGGGAGCACCAGCAGCTCGGGCTCGGGCAGTAGCTCGACCAGCAGCGGCAGCTCCACCAGCAGTAGCTCCACCAGCAGCGGCAGCTCCTCGAGCAGCGGCAGCTCCACCAGCAGCGGCAGCTCCACCAGCAGCGGCAGCTCGGGAAGCAGCAGCGGCAGCTCCACGAGCAGCGGCAGCAGCTCGGGCAGCAGCGGCAGCTCCGATGGGGGCCCGAACAGCGACGGCTCGACCGGCCTCGCCGCCTTCGGCCAGTCTTGCACGCAGAACTCGGACTGCCAGTCGGACGACTGCCAGGACTTCGCCGGCAAGGGCGGGTACTTCTGCACGATGCCCTGCGCCGGCGACAACTGCCCCGACGGCTGCAACAACATGAACCAGTGCAAGGTCCCCTGAAGGGACGCCCGACGACGGATTCGACGCGGGGCCGAGGGCTGAGAGATGATGTCCCCGACCGACGTCATGCCCTCTCCCACCTCGACCGACCGCATCCTGCTCGTCGACGACGAGCCGGACCTCCTGCAGCTCGTCACCATCAACCTCCGCGACGCCGGTTTCGAGGTCGACGCCGTGGGCAGCGGTCAGGCGGGCCTCGCGCTCGCCGCGAAGATCCGTCCCGCGGTCATCGTGCTCGATCTGATGCTCCCCGACGTCTCCGGGATGGAGGTGTGCCGCACGCTCCGGGCCGATCCGCTGCTCGCCGATGTCGCCGTGCTCATGCTCACCGCGCGCGGCGACGAATACGACCGCATCCTCGGCTTCGAGATCGGCGCCGACGACTACGTCGTGAAGCCTTTCAGCGTGCGCGAGCTCGTCATGCGCGTGCGTGCGCTCGTGCGGCGCACGGCGGAGCGCCGGGCCGCGCGCGCGACGACCGGCGGCAACCGCAAGCTGCGGTGGCAAGGCCTCGAGCTCGACCCGGTGCGCCATCGGGTGTTCCTCGACGGGGCGGAGCTCCTCCTCCGACCGCTCGAGTTCAAGCTGATCCAGGTGTTCCTCGAGCACCCGGGGCAAGTCTTCACCCGCGCCCAGCTCCTCGACGAGGTGTGGGGCCTCTCGGGCGAGGCGGGTACGCGCACGGTCGACACCCACGTCCGGCGCCTGCGGGAGCGACTCGGCAAGTACGGGGATGCCGTCGAGACGGTCCACGGCTTCGGCTACCGGCTCAAGGAGACCTGAGCCCGGGGTACCCTTCGAGGAGCGATGACCCTGACCTTTCGCGCCAAGCTCCTGGCGAGCCACCTCGCGCTGGTCACCGCGATCCTCCTCCTCGTGGTCTTCGAGCTGAATCGGACGCTGGGCGACGACCTCGCGCGGCAGCTCGACGATCGCCTCGAGCAGCAAGCCAAGGGAGCCGCCAACTGGATCGGCGACGGTCGGCGTCACCCCGACAAGCTCGCGGGCCGGCTCGCCCTCGTCACCCACGCCGAGGTCACGATCTACGATCGAGAAGGGAACGTCGCGGGCGACTCGGTGCTCCCGGACCTGTCGAGCGCGCCCTCGGGGGCCGACGATCCGGTCGTGGAGGCGGCCCAGCGCGGAGAAGTCGGCCGCACGACCCGCACCGTCGACGGCGTGGCCATGCACTTCGTCGCCGTCCCGGCGGGCGACGGCATGGTCCTGCGCCTCGGCGCGCCGCTGTCGGACATCGACGCGACGGTGGGGGCGATGCGGCGCCGGCTCATCTTCGCGTTCGCGATCGCCATCCCGGTCGCGCTCCTCCTCGGCTGGCTCGCCTCGCGCCTCGCGGCACGACCGCTCCGCGCGATGACCGAGAGCGCGACCCGCATCGCGCTCGGGGACTACGCCATCGTGCCGTCGGCCTCCCCCGACGACTTCGGCGTGCTGTCGCGGACGCTCGCGTCGCTCGCCGCCCAGCTCGAGGCGAAGCTCGGTGAGCTGACCCGGGAGCGCGACCGCCTGAGCGCCATTCTCGCGGGCATGGCCGAGGGCGTCCTCGTCGTCGACGCGTCCGAGGAGGTGGTCCTCGCGAACCCGGCCGCGGAGCTCATCCTCGGTCCCGCGCTCGTCGGAAAGCGACTCGCCGACGCGGTGACGGCTCCCGCCCTGCGCGCGGTCATCGAGAACGCCTCGAAGACCGGGCAGGCCAGCGAGACCGAGGTCGAGGTCGGCACGCGCGCCATCGCGCTCCACGTGCGTCCGTTCACCGCCCAGGGGGGCGGCCTCGTCACCGTGCTGCGCGAGATGACGCGCCTCCGCAAGCTGCTGGCGCTCCGACGCGACTTCGTCGCCAACGTGAGCCACGAGCTTCGGACGCCGGTCACCGCGATCCAGGGTTACGCGGAGGTGCTGCTGCAGAAGACGCGCGACGAGAAGACGCGGAAGGAGTTCACGGAGGTCATCTACCGTCACGCTCGCCGCATCGGCGCCCTCGTCGAGGGGCTCCTGATGCTGAGCGAGCTCGAGGCGCGCCCCCCGGAGCAGGTCGTCCGCGAGCGCGTGAACGTCGGAGCGATCGCCGAGCACGTGCGGGACACGCTGCGCGAACGCGCGACCCAGCGCGGGGCGCGCGTCGAGCTGGACGTATCGCACGAGGTCGAGGCGCTCGGAGACCCGGTCGGCGTGGAGCAGGTGCTCGAGAACCTCGTCGACAACGCGATCAAGTACGGGAACGACATCGGGGGCACGATCCGCGTCGCCGGCCGCCGGGAG
>JBEKGQ010000541.1:0-5320 GCA_050012715.1 Polyangiaceae bacterium | reverse complement strand
GACGATCACGTACTTGGTGTCAATAGTCTCGCCCGGCGACACGCTGGCGCGAACGATACTCAACGTCGGCCGGGCGGTGCCAGAAGCGGAAGCGTTCGTGGTCAGGGCAGTGGCACGGGGCGGAGTTGCGGAACGTTGAAGGCCGTGGGCCATGCGAGGCAGTCCCCGTTTGGATGACGCCCCTTGCCCCTGGTCGCATGAATTCGCGGCACTCGGAACCCGTCTGCCTGGGTCCAGCCACCATCGACAACGGGCTACGCCAAAAGGACTAGGCGAACGGTGCTACCTGAACAAGCTCAAAAGCTTGCGGTCGCTCTCGACCGGACCGCGTGTCATCCACGACGGCGGTTGCGCCAGTCGATCGTAGCGCTACGGACGGACAAGGCTGCCTTGCTGCGATGAGATTCGGTGACACTTGGCGCGTGCGCCGCCGCTTCGGCGACTTAGAGATAGAGGTGCATCCGCGGTCCGTCGACGCGGCCACGCCCGATGCCTCGGGACTCGTCGATGCTCGCCACGACGACACGACGATGTTCCTTCTTGCTCGCTACCTGATGTCCCCGATCCCCTCGGGTTCATTGCCGGCGGGTGTTACGGACGTGACCCTTCTGGCCGACCAAGTGTTTCCCACGGGAGGCACGGCCACGGCGCCAACGCCGAGCGACCCCATGGATCTCATGGTCGGGCTCCCGTTCACGTTCCGGCCTGTCGGCTTGGAGACCGCCTTCAACAACGCGGCCCGACAAAGCGTCATGTTTCTCCCGCTCGCGTCGGGTGATGGCAATGGTTCCTACGAAGGCGCAGTGCTGGGCGATCTTCGCACGACCATTCGAAGCGCGCTGAAGACGCTGTGGAACGCCGGAGCCGTCGACGTCTCGGGTACGGCCGTACCCGACGTAAGCAGTCGAGAGCTATGGTTCGCGGGGCACAGCGGTGGCAATCTTTCGATGTGGCTCTCGTGCTCGAGAAACGCCAGCGACGTTGCCCGATTGATCACTTTCAGTCCTTCCCCATGGTCAACCAACTTGTCCAACGGCATCGACAACATTCGCCGTGTGGCAGCTGCCCGAAAGGGAGCCTCCAAAGGTCTCGACGTCTTCGCCGTGATTGCCCCGGACCTGAGTCAAGACAAGTCCACGACACCAGCAGGTCACCCATTTCTCGGTCTCGACGACGATTCGGATCTAAAGCTCCGGCAAACAGGTGCTGCGATTACGGTCCTCCCGGCCTTTGCAGACCGGGAGAACTACTGGAACCCATTGTTCTCGGGTGTTCAGAAGACCTTTCTCCAATTCCTTCTCGGCAAGTGGCCGGACCTCGCGCCGAGCGCTGCGAACCCCAGACACTGGAAGTTCCTGTTCTTCCACGAGTTGGCCGTCTATGGCGGCGATCTTGTGGCCACGCCATCGACGACGACGATCAAGACCTTCTTCGAGCAGGCACTCGGAAGTCCGAGCCCTCGGCCACCACCCTGACCCAGCAGATGGAGATGTCGCCCCGTCCTTTCGTGGTTGCGTTGCTTCTCGCGGGCTGCCCCTCATCCGCGACGTCCCGATCCACCCCGGTCGCATCCTCAAGCGACGGCGGAGCCCCCGAGTCCTCTACCGTCGCCGACGCGTCCGAAGCGGCCGCCTCGTCGCAGCCGTCTCCTCGACCGATGCCGGGCTACATGGCGATTGGCACCCTTCCGCCGTACGAGATTACGGTCGCCGCCCACCCGATTGTCATCGAATTCGACGAGTCATGGGCTCACGAGGCATTCGTCACCCGCATGCGCGTGGGCGATCAAGTCGTCTATCCGCCGCCGTGCGCCTCGCCGCAGGCGCTAGCCGCGCTGTGCTCGAAGGCGTACCGCGAGCTCGGGGGCCACGAGGTCTTCGCCGTGAAGCTGGTCGGCCAGGACGTCACCGCCGAACTGGCGGACTTCCTGTTTGCAGCGGTCTACGAGGGCGCTGGCGACTGCGGTGCGTACGGGTACTGGCTCGTCCGAGTGGAGAGTGCGCGCGTACGCGCCACGCCCCCCGTCCGCGGTTGCTTCGCCGGGCCACGGCGATCACGAGACGACGGTGGCGTCCAAGAGCCCACCGTTCGATGGCGACGGCCTCTGTCGATCACGGTGGACACAGAAGCGGGCGCACAGGGGCGACCGTCGTGGCAACTCGACGAAGGCACGTTCACGTGGACGCGGACGGGCCAATCCCGGTGACCCCGTCGGCTTTTCTAGCGGAGCCAATCGGCTCCCGCTGTGCGAGGTGCAGCGGAAGATCCCCGCGCTGTCGGAGAGTCCACACCGAGCAGGCGGGGCGGCCGCGCGGGCGGGGGGTGATCCGGGTCAGCGCGCGCGCGCCAGCCCCAGCTTCGACTCGATCGCCGTCACCCGCGTCTCCAGCGCGTTCAGCCGTACGAGCTCCTCGCGGTGGTCGAAGTCGTGTGTGCCAGGCCTGGATGCTCCTGACGCGCTACATTCCCGTCACCTCCAAATGGGACCGCCAATGTAGTCCGCCGCTTGTACCACTTCGGTCGTAGCGTTTTGGGCCTGGCTCGGGCCTGCCGCTTGATGGGCGAAGGGGCCTACGACCGCCTACACGCCTGGTCGCCGAACGCGCTCGGGGTCAATCGGCGCCTGGATGCGGAGCAAGCGCCGTCCCTGCGGGGCCGGCGGCGGGCGCGGGATGATCCACGACCGCGCCCGTCGCCGGAGCCCGTCGCACAATCGGACGCGCGTCAGGTCATCAGCGTGCCAAGCTGCACGCAGGCCCCGCAGAAGCGCATCTCCATCACGCCGTCGAGGATGACCAGCCGCAGCACCTCCAGAGGCGCGCCACTGGAGGCCGAGATGGTCTCCTCGACGGGTGCGGCAGGGCTGCCGTTGCGCTATGCTGGGGGGCGGACGAGTGGGGCCAGTCTAGCCTCGAGCCTATCGCGGACGCGTCATGGATTGCGCATCGCCCTGGCGGACTGCTTTCGCCTGCTGCACCCCGCGGCCGCTCCGCGCAGGTGCGACGACGCGGACGTCGACCGGGTCGCCCTCTGCGCCGCCTCGATCGCAGGCGATGCGCCGATCAAGCTGCAGGCGCTCCGCGACTCCCTCGCCGGCGCGCGCCACGCATCCCGCCGCTCGAACGGGTCGCCGCCCACGGTGCGCTACATCTGGGGCCGCATCGAGCACTTCCTCATTCTGTTCCCGTGCCGGTTATGTGGCCGTACCATTCAAGCAGGGCGCGGAAGCGCCTCCATGAGCCCATGGACTTGCCGACTCAGATCTCCCGCGCGTGCCTTCGAGGGCGCCCGTGCCCGCCGTCGCTAGTGGCGCTGTGTGCAGGCTACTTTCCCGGCTCGCTCATCGCGGCGCACGGAATCAAGCGCCTGCTCACGTCTCTCGACGTCCTCGATGAAGGGTTCGGCGCAGCCATCGAGGCAGAGAGCCCCGACGTGACGGCGAACGTGCGCGCGCATCGCCGCTTGTTCGAGCGGCTTGGGTTCTTCGCCGAAGGCGAGGACGGGGCGCTGTGGGCGTTCGACTTCGCCTCCGGGGTCGACGAGCCGCCTGTCGCCGCCCTCGACACGGAAGGCCAGTACCTCTGGATCGGGATCGACCTCGCGGAGGTGCTCCGGCAGGACGGCCGCTGGACAGTGTCGACCCAGTTCCTGCCGCAGCTCGCAGACCTCCACGCCGACTACTACTCGCTCGAGATGGGTACCCCCCGACCGAAGCGGTTCCCGTCGCCGCTGCCGGCCGTCGGTGGCGATCCGGAGTCGTGGCTGCTGCGGCCTGGCGGTGAAATCGCCGCCGTCCTCGCCGGCGTGCTTCCGGCCGAGGAGGTCGTCGCCTGCGGCGGCGAGGGCCTCGTGACCACGGTCTGGCTGCCGCGCGAGGGACCGCTGGCGTCGTTGCCGGTGCGAGGCGTCGTGCTCGGGGCGGACGCGAGAAGTGTGCGCGAGCGGCTTGGCGCGCCGACGATCGAGGGCCCCCGCTGGATGCGCTTCGACGGATCGGGACGCGCGCTCCACCTGGAGGTCGACGGCGGTGCTGTGACGCGCATTACGCTGATGACGCTCGACGTGACGCCGTAGTCCTGGCTCTCGAAGATCGCCGGAAGGGACAATTCAGGGGCCGCGTCAGAGGCCCTTCGTCGTCGCACATGGCGGGTCGTCGCGGACGAAGCTGGCGGAACATAACGTCACAGGGAAGCCAGCCAGGCCAGGAGCGCGTCGTCATCGCGCCAGACGGGCTTACGGGGGAAGGCGCCGTCGTCGCCCAGACCCGTTGACACACATCGAGCACGTCTGGGAGCCGGCCGGCGACGTAGTCGAAGAAGGCGTGCACCGCCGCGAGCCGCTGGTTTCGTGTCTGCGCGCGGTTTTTCCGGTCCTTCTCGAGGTGGTCCAGGAACCTCAATACGCGCTCGAACGAGAGATCCTCGACCGCGAGGCGCGAGACTTTGCCCCGCTTGGCCGACCGACAGATGTGCATCCCGGTGGACACGGGCCCATCGACGCCCCAGGTCGGCCCCTCGCGCGAGCAGATGGACGCCGACATGACGCGGCTCTTCGGGCCGACGTGGCGAGCGTCCCGCTGAGGGTGAACGCGACGTGACCCACCATCGCGGCTTGCCGCCGCGTGGCGAGGGGCGTACGCAGACCGTGATTGTCCTGCTCGGGTTCGCCGACCGCCCATCGCGTGCTCTGGAGTCTGTCCTTCCTGGTCGGCGCCTGCGGACGCTCCCAGAGCACGCCGGCCCCGCCGGCAAGCACCGAGCCTCCCGCATCACTAGCCCCCCCGGCGGCATCCACCGAGCCTTCGTCCGAGCCGGCCGTCGATGCCGCTCCGGCGGCGCTCGACCTCCGGCCGAAAGCGCTGCGAAACCTCGTCGCGATCGACGATCCCGACGCCGGCAACGCGGCGCCGACCGGAGAGGTCGCGGACTGCGAGGAGCGCCTCGCGCAGGCGGGAGTGACCTTCCGCCGGGCCTCGCTACCGGTGCACACGAAACCCGGCTCCAGGCCGGATGCCCCGGTGCGTTGCGGCGCGCCGCAAGTGGTGACGTACGTCCGCGGTCCAGGCGCGATTGCCTACGATCCGTCACCCACGCTGACGTGCGCCATGGCCCTGGCGCTGGCGAGCTTCGAGCACATCGTGCAGGACGAGGCGGAGCGCACCTTCCACTCTCCCGTCACGCGCATCGAGCAGATCGGCACCTACAACTGCCGCGACATCGTCGCCGTGAAGGGACTCCCGAGCGAGCACTCGTTCGCGAACGCGATCGACCTCACCCGGTTCACGATGGCCAACGGCAAGATCATCACCGTGCTCGCCGAC
>JBEKGQ010000540.1:0-6457 GCA_050012715.1 Polyangiaceae bacterium | reverse complement strand
CAAGGGGGGCGTTCCGGTCGGCTGCTTCGTGGGGATGCCCAGGACGACGCTCGCGCGTTAGTCTCCGGGCAACGCGATGCGCCTCCCGATGAGTCGACGGAAGCTCTACGTCCTCGTCGGCTCGGCCGTGATGGCACTGGCGTTCGGGCTGGGCTTCGGCCCCGTCGTGCGCGGTCAGGTCGCCGCCGAGGCTGCTCGCCGCCACCTCCACGTGGATGTCGGTGGTGTGCGCCCCGGATGGTTCGCCGTCCGACTCGTCGACGTCGTGATTCGTCCTCTGGAAATGGACGAAGCCCAGGCGCACATCGACGAGCTGCGGGTGCGCCTTTCCGCCGGGCTTCACGTCGAGGCCGTCGAGGTGCATGGCGGACAAGTCGTCCTCCGTGGAGATCGCGACCGACTCCGCGAGAAGCTTCGCGCGTGGCGTGCCGGTCTTCCCCCGTCCACGGAATCAGCCACATCTGGCCACCACATCCCACTGACCGGCGAGTCCCTCGCTCTCCGCTGGTTCGACGGGGACGAGGGCTCTCCCAGGGCGGAGCTCCTCGGGATCGGCTTCACCCGCGACGATGATGGGCTGAGGCTCGCGGTTGGCCGTGGGCTCCTCAAGGCCGAGCCGGCGAGCTTCGAACTGACCGACGGCGCCATCGACCTCGATCCCGGCGGTTCCCTCGCGCGGGCGCACGCTGCGGCGGCGACCCTCGAGTGGCACTCCCCACCCAGGGCGCCTCCCTCCTCTAGTAGTGGTGGCGCTGACGGCACGTTGGCGCCCGAGCCGCCGGCGCCGGTGCCTCCCCCTCCCGTGATCGCGGTTCGCACGACGACCCAGCGCCGAGCGGTGACGGCGGCGCCCCCCAAGTCCCCCGAGCCCTCCGCTCCGCTCGTCACCCTTCCCGACCTCCACCGGCTGCGCGGCGAGGTCGACGTCATGGCCTCCCGCCTCGCCGAGCACGTGCCGGTGGGAGCCGAGGTCAGCGTCGACGCGATGACCTGGAAGATCGGCCAGGACGACGGCGATGGCCGGGTCGCCTTCACCGTGGGCCCGGGTCCGCTCTTGCTCCAGCACGACGCCACGCACTTCGAAATCCGGTTCTCGAGCGACACGCGCGGCGCCGCGACGACCTCGTTGTCGGTGAGGACGCTCATCCCCACCGACGGCGGCGATCTCTCCGCCACGCTCGAAGGAGGCCCCGTTTCGCTCTCGCTCCTCGGAGTCAAGGAGGGCGCCGGCGGCCTCGTCGACGTCGGGCGCGCGACCGTGACCGGCACCGCCCACCTCCTCTTCGCCGGCGACCGCACCGCCGTGACCTTCGATGCCCAGCTCGGCACGCGCGGTCTCTCCATCGCGCAGCCGAGGCTCGCTTCCGACGTCGTGCGCGGGATCGATCTCGACGTCCGCGCCCGCGGCGCGATGAGCGACGCGGGCGACGTCCGTCTCGACGACTTCGCGGCGACGCTCGGAGCCTTGCACGTCGCGGGGAGCGGGACCTTCGAGCAGAAGGCGGACCACGTCGGGGCCTCCTTCCGTTTCGACGTCCCCTCCGCCCCGTGTCAGTCGCTCCTCGACAGCGTTCCTACCGCGCTGCTCCCGGTGCTCCAGGGGACGCGCATGAGCGGCACGTTCGGGGCCCGAGGGCATTTCGCGTTCGACACGCGAACGCTGGACGACCTCGAGCTCGACTACGACATCCAGGATCAATGCCGGATCGTCGAGGTCCCCGCGAGCCTCGCGCGCGTGCGCTTCAAGCAGCCCTTCGCCCATCGCATCTATCTGCCGGACGGCTCGACGGTCGAGCAGACGACGGGGCCGGGGACGCCGAGCTGGACGTCGCTCGGCCAGATCAGCCCCTACATGGAGGTGGCGGTGCTGACGACGGAGGACGGTGGCTTCCTGCATCACCGCGGGTTCAACCGGCCCTCCATCCGCTCCTCCATCGTCGCCAACCTCAAGGCCCGACGCTTCGTGCGCGGCGCGAGCACGATCACGATGCAGCTCGCGAAGAACCTCTTTCTCTCGCGCGACAAGACGCTGGCCAGGAAGCTCGAGGAGGTGGTCCTCACCGAGTACCTCGAGCAGACTTTCTCGAAGGACGAGCTCATGGAGCTCTATCTCAACGTCATCGAGTTCGGCCCGGCGGTGTACGGCGTCACGAACGCGGCGGAGTACTACTTCGGCCGCGCGCCCGACGAGCTCACCCTCGCCGAGTCGCTCTTCCTGTCCTCCCTCCTGCCTTCGCCCATCCGCTACGGGGCGATGCGCGATCTGCCGCAGCTCCCCGAGAGCTGGACGCGGATGCTCCACAGCATGATGCAGATGGAGCAAAAGCGTGGCCTCATCAGCGACGCCGAGCTCGCGGAAGGGCAGGGCGAGAGCATCGTCTTCTGGCACGGCGGGCAGCGCCCGCCGCCCCGCCCCGCGGTCCAGATCCGGTCGCGCCTCCAGGGCGAAGGCGAGAGCGACGACGTGAACGCGACGCCCCTGCCATCGGACCCCGACGGCTTCTGACCTTCGAGCCAGCCGTCAGCGTGAGCGAGCGCGGAGCTCGGCGAAGAATCGCCGCAGCGTGCTCGCGCAGTCGTCCCCGAGGACGCCCGAGACCACCTCGAACCGGTGGTTGAGCCGCGCGTCCCGCCCGATGCCGAACATCGTGTCGACCGCGCCCCCCTTCGGGTCCGCGCACCCGTAGACGACGCGCGCGACTCGCGCGTGCACGAGCGCGCCCGCGCACATCGCGCACGGCTCCAGCGTGACGTATGCCGTCGCGCCGTCGAGCCGCCAGCTGAGCGCCCGCGCCGCCGCTTCCCGGACGGCGATGATCTCCGCGTGCGCCGTCGGGTCCGCGAGCGTCTCCCGCGCGTTCTGCCCGCGCGCGATCGCCCGTCCATCGGCGTCCACGATCACGCAGCCGACGGGGACTTCGCCCCTCGCTCCAGCGGCCTCGGCCTCCTCGAGGGCGACGCGCATCCACCCCATGTCTCCGCTGTCAGTCATCCGTTTGTGCGGCGTTTCAGGCCTCATTTCATAGCAGGAGGCCTGGCGAGCCCTCGCTTTTTCCTCCATTGTGGCGCGGACTGGGGCGTGAGAGGATGCCCCCGCTCGTAGTGTCCCGAAGTGCCCCCGCCGCCCAAACGTACGCAGTGCTTGAAGCAACGAAGAAGGGTCTGGCGGAGGCAGCTACGAAGCGGGTCACGACGAGGGCACATCCCGAACAAGCCGCGAAGCTGAAACGCTGAGCGGCGGAAGCGAAGAGAAAGGCGGGGAAGGGCGACGCGGGGGGAGACGATGTCGAAGTAGAAGTGGTGGGAGCCGGGTAAGGATCCGTCCTGCAAAGTACGAGCAGGCTGAGGCTTGACACCGGCTGCCAATCTGAGATCGTGCGCGATGGCGCTTAGTCGGTTCGCCGGCTTCCTTGCGCTCGCGGGAGAGTGGAACTTGTTTCGATACCAAACCAGGAAGGAGTACGTGAGATGACGCGCAGACTTGGGGGTAACGGGAGGAGGAGCTTGACTATCCTCGCCACCCTGTCGCTGGCGGCAGCGCTAGCTTGTGGTGGCACGGTAGTCGGCTGCGGAAGCAGTAACAGCGGCAGCAACGGCAGCAGCAGCTCGTCGGGCAGTGGGGACTCCGGTCTCGACACGGGCCACGACACCGGCAGCAGCAGCAGCAGCGGGAGCAGCAGCGGCAGCAGCAGCGGCAGCAGCAGCGGCAGCAGCAGCGGCATGGACTCCGGGACGATGAAGATGCAGCTCGCTGAGCCGACGTTCACGCCGAACGGGCCGCCGCCGAATGGCCTGCCGGTCGAGCTGGGCAGCACGATCACCATCGCGGGGCCGACGGGCGCCCAGATCTACTACACGACGAACGGCTCTGCTCCGGCCTGCACGGGCAACGTCTGCACGGGGTCGCTCTACAGCGGGGCTCCCATCCAGATCACGTTCGCGGCCGGCACGACGGAGACCGTCACGGCCATCGCGCACGATCCCACGGGGGTCGAGCTCGACTCGGTCGCCGCGCAGTCGATCTACACCGAGGAACAGCCCGAGACGAACATGCTCGGGCCGGTCGTGTTCAGCCAGCAGTCGTCCACCCAGAACAACGACTTCCCCCTGGGCCTGTCGGACACTCCGGGCGCGAACATCTGCTACTCGCTCGACGGCGTCACGACGCCGACCTGCACCGCCGCGGGCACCTGCGTCAGCCCCGCGCTGACGTACAGCCAGACCCTCCAGATCAACGGCAGCCTTCCGCCGAACCCCGCGACGGGCTCGGTGACGGTGACGGCCATCGCCTGCGCCGCAGGCGAGGCGCCGAGCACGCCGGTTTCGCAGACCTTCATCCTCCAGGTCGCGCAGCCGACGATGGTCCTCGCTGGCAACGCGGTTCCGGCCGGCACGGGCGTCCAGAACGTCCCCTGGCCGACGGGAACCTCGGGCCTCACGCCGACGATCGCGACGGCGACGAACAACAGCATCGTCGTCAATGACCCGGTCGCCCTCTGGTACACGTTCGGCACCACCACGCCGCCCACGTGCAGCACGGGCAACGGTGGTCTCAGCGTCACCAACCCGACGACCTTCAATGGCGTCGTCGAGGTCGGCAACAACGCCACGCCGCCGATCCAGACGACGAACCAGACCTACCAGGTCATCGGCTGCAAGCAGGGCTACCTGCCGTCGACCGTGAACACGTTCCCGGTCACGATCCAGATGAACGCGCCGGTCCTCACGGCGACGACGACCTATCCGTTCGCCTTCAGCCTCAACCAGACCGCTGCCCCCAACGGCACGCTGGTTACCGCCGGTGGCAAGGCGGGACTCAGCGACACGGCCAACGCCGTCACCGCAGCCGGTGGCGCGGGAAGTGACTGGCTCTGCGCCAGCTACGGCGCGACCGCTGCTGCCTGCGGCACGACCGCCAACTCCTGCGGCACGGGCGACCTCGCCGCCATCGCCGCGGGCGCCGCCACCGCCACCCTCACGGTGCCGGCCGCGACGAACCCCAGCACGACGCCGCAGACGATCGTCAACGTCATCGACTGCAAGCTCGGGGTCAACTCCTCGAAGGCCGTCACGGCGACCTACACGCTCCAGTACGGGTCTCCCTGGCTCCTCTCGACCAACGCGCTCCCGGCCAACACGCTGCCGGTCGCCGGTGGTGTTCCTGGCTGGGACAACAAGGTCACCGGGGCGGCGACGCTTGCGATGACCATCCCGAACGGCGCGGCCGTCCCCTACGGGCCCTTCGCGGCCTACACTGACCGAGAACTACGGCTGCACCGCTGGTCTCGTGGCCAACAAGCTGCCTGACTACTACTGCTGGATCAAGAACGGCACTGCAGCCTGCGGTACTGGTGGCGTCTTCGGCGGCTGCGCGGCCGGCACCTCCACGAACCCTGGCGGCGGCGCACTGCTGGCCGACAACGCCGGCGGGACCGACAACGGCACGCCGGTGGCGTCCGGCATGGGGTCGATGAACGCCAACCCCAACGACACCATCTCGATCATCGGCTGCCAGACGGCGGCGACCCCGGTCACGACCCCGGTCTTCGCGGCCTCGGCGCCGACGACCGTGACGTTCTCCGGTGCGGGCAGCGCAACTGCGCCGACCATCCCGGCCGTCATCCCGAACGCGACCCAGCAGGAGGTCGTCACCCTCACGAACAACGACACCACGACGGGTGGCTCCTACCTCTGCGCGAGCATCAGCAACGGCACCGCCACCCCGGTGGCGCCGACCTGCTTCAACGCGGCCAGCGGCACAGGCACGGCTGGCAAGTGCTGCGCAAGCGCGAACTGCGGCAGCGTCGCTGCGCCGCTCACCGGCAACACGGGAACGGTCTGCTGGGGCGGAGCCGGCGCGACAGCCCCGAACAACGGCTGGGTCACGCCCAACGCCACGGGTTCGAACTGCGTGATCACGCCGGCCTCGGGCACGGCGAACAACACGGTGACCGCCACGGCCTCCTGGGCGTTGTCGTCACTGCAGGCGGGCGCCACGGCCGCCAGCGGCCAGGGCGGTACCAACGGCAATGACGTGGGCCTGATCCAGGTCCAGAACGCGGTACTCGACGTTGTCGCATGCAACGCGTCGGAGTCGCCGTCTCCCCTCGCCACCGCGACCTACACCTTCGCCATGGCGCCGCCGCAGCTCACCAGCCACACCATCGGCGCCACGGTGGGCAACCTCAACGCCGGTGGAACCATCGGCGCCGGTACGGTCATCGACCTCTCGACGATCTCGAACTTCGAGTCGACGGGCCCCATCAACGCCAACTCGATGTCCATCCACTGGCTGTGGAGCGCGACGGGCACGAACGCGACCTGCGGCAGCGCAGGCGCCGTCGGCCCGCTCGGAATCGTCGATCCCGCACCGGCTCAGCCGGAGCCCACGTCCGTCTGGTTCGTGGGTCCGACGTCGAACAACCCGGTGGGAACGCTGAACTCCGGCCTCGCGGGT
>JBEKGQ010000539.1:0-5327 GCA_050012715.1 Polyangiaceae bacterium | reverse complement strand
ACTCGGAGCACCGAGTCGATGACACTGGAGCGATGCACGCGCTCTCGCTCGGTGCGCTGGTCGCCGTCGTGGCGGTCGCGTCCTGCGCGCGCCCCGAAGCGCCGCGGAGCGAGCACGCGCTCGTGCTTCGCGGGGGAAAGATCCTCACGATGGACCCGGCGCGACCCGTCGCGGAGGTCGCGCTCGCGATCGGCGGGCGCTGGACGTGCGTCGGCGACGAGGCGCGATGCGGCGCGCGTGTACCCGCGGGGGCGGAAGTGATCGATCTGCGCGGGGGCAGCGCGCTGCCGGGACTCGCGGACGCGCACGGGCACGTGGCGTCGCTCGGAAAGGCGATGCGCGCGGTCGATCTCCGGGGAGCCCGCGACGAGGCCGACTGCGTGCAGCGCATGGCCGAGCGGGCTCGCACCGTCGGGCCCGGGGAGTGGGTCGTCGCGCACGGCTGGGACCAGACGCGCTGGCCTTCAAAGCGCTTCCCGGGGCTCGAGGCGCTGTCGGCGGCGGTCCCGGACCACCCAGTCGTCGCGATCCGGGTCGACGGGCACGCCGTCTGGGCGAACGCGCGCGCGCTGGCGCTGGCGGGCATAGGACCAGCGACGCAGGATCCCGAAGGTGGGCGCATCATCCGGGGCGCCGGCGGCGCGCCGACGGGGGTCCTCGTGGACAACGCGCAGGGCCTCGTCATGCGCCATCTGCCGCCGCGGACGCCGGAGCAGACGGAGGCCGCCATCCTCGCCGCGCTCGGTCACCTCGTCGCCCTCGGCATCACCAGCGTGCACGACGCGGGCGTCGACGCGGCCACGCTCGCGGTCTACCGCCGTCTCGCAGAGCGGAACGCGCTCCCCATCCACGTTTACGCCATGATCGACGGGCAAGCCCCGCTGCCCGACCTGCGGGCCACCATGAATGCCTGGCGGGCCACCCCACGCGTCGGCCGCCTGACCGTCCACGCGGTGAAGATGTTCGCCGACGGAGCTCTCGGCAGCCGGGGCGCCCTGCTCTTCCAGCCGTACTCCGACGATCTCTCGACCATCGGCCTCGCGATCACGCCGGAGGCCGCCCTCCGCGACCGCATCCTCGAGGTCTCGCGCGCCGGTTTCCAGCCCGCGGTGCACGCCATCGGGGACCGCGCCGTCCACGAGGTGCTCGCGGACTTCCTCGCCGCTTCGCCGGCGTCGGCGTCGCTCCGCCCCCGCGTGGAGCACCTGCAGATCCTCGATCCGTCGGATTTATCGGCCCTCGTCGCGTCGCACGCGGTCGCGTCGATGCAGCCGACCCACGCGACGAGCGATGGCCCCTGGGCCGAGGAGCGCCTCGGCCACGGCACCAGCCGCCAGCGCGGCGCCTACGCGTGGCGCACGGTGCTCGACGCGCACGTGCCCCTCGCGTGCGGCTCCGACTTCCCGGTCGAGGATCCCGATCCGTTCGCCGGCATTCGCAGCGCGGTCCTCCGCACCTGGCCCGGGGGGCCGCCCGGTGGATGGATGCCCGAGCAGCGCATGACCATCGACGAGGCCCTCCACTGCTTCACGACCGGCGCCGCCTACGCGGAGGGCGCCGAGGCCGAGCGGGGCCTCATCGCCGAGGGCTACGTCGCGGACGCGGCCGTCCTCTCCGTGGATCCGCTCGCCGGCGTGGAGCACCTCGAGCGCGCCGCGCTCGTGACGACCGTCGTCGAGGGCGCGGTCGCCTGGCCGCGCTGAGGCTCAGCGTCGCCGCGGACGCCGGAGGGCGACCGCACCGGCGCCCTCGAAGGGAGGCGGCGGATCGAGGGGCGGCAGCGCGAGGACGAGGCGCTCGATGCGCGGGAGCGAGTCGACGATGGCACGCTCGGCGCGGAGCTCGTCGAACGGCTGGTCGTAGACGACGACGAGCAGGTAGATGCTCGCGAACGAGTGCGCCACGAAGGGCACCTCGACGTCGCGGGCCACGCTCCGGACGTGCTTGCCCTTTCGTAGCGCGGCGATGTCCGGCAGCGCGCGCGCCGCGAGCACCGCCCGCCGGGAGGCCACCGCCATCCCGCCGCCCCGCTCGCCCTCGTCGTTCGCCGGCGTCTCGGCCATGCGCGGGCTCGACGCCAGCGGAGGCTGCGCGACGACGCCCTCCGGGTGCGCCGCGCCCCAAACCACGGGCGAGTTGGCGTCGATGACGATGACGTTGAGGGCGGCCGCGCGCGCGCACAGCGCCGACAGCTCGTCGTGCAGGGTGCTCGTCACCGGGGCGCGCGACTTGCGCCCGTGAACGGGCTCCTCGATGGCGGTGTCGAAGGCGCTGGCGAGGATCTCGAGCCTGCGCTGCTTGGCCTCGCGGTCGGGGGGCGCCTCCTCGAACGTGGCGACGACGGTGCGACCGTCCGCCATCGTGCAGGTCAGGACGAGCGCGGACGCGGTCTCCCCCGCGGGCTTCTCGGCGTCGGCCTCGAGCACGCGCACCTCTTCCGCGCCGAGCTCACGACGCACGAGAGCAAGAAAGCGGTCCAGGTCGGCCGGCACGAAGACCCCGACACGTATCACATCTCCCGGCGCATGTGCGGGGCGGCTCACCTACTCCGCGCGCAGCGCTTCGCCGGCCTCTCGGGCGATCTCCTCGGCTTCGTGGGCACCCGCGCCGTCGCCGACGGAGCGGGCGATCTCGGCCGCCCGCCGCGCGTCGCCCTCGGCCTTCTCGGGGTCCCCCAGCTCGAGGTAGGCGCGGGCGAGGCGGCGTAGTACCTCGCCCTCGACGCGCGGATCGCCCACGTCGGCGAGGCACTCGAGCGCCTCTTCGAGCGTCGTGCAGGCGTGGCGCGAGTCGCGCTGGAGGAGCTGCACGCGTCCCAGCTTGGAGAGGATGCGCGCCTCGGTCCGCGCGTCCCCGGCGCTCCGGGCCAGCGAGAGCGCCTCCGCGAGCAGCGACGCCGCCACGTCGAGCGCGCCTTCGGCCATCGACGCCACCCCGAGGTTCGCGACCGCCACTGCCTCGTTCGCGACGTCACCCGCCGCGCGGAGGAGCGTCCTCGCCTGCTCGTAGCGCGCCACCGCGACGTCGCGCTTCTCCTCGAGCGCCAGGTTGCCCTGCGCCACGAGGCGGCGGCCTTCGATCTCCGGCTCCCCGGGCGCCCAGCGGCTGTCGGCCAGGATCGCCTCCGCGCGCTCGTGCGCCCCGCGCATGCCCGACACCACCGCCTCGATCATCCGCAGCGACGGCGCGCCGCTCGTCTCGGCGACGACCTCCGCCGCCTCCTCGAGCTCCCCCCGCGCGACGAGCGCCTCCGCCAGCGTCGCCGCCGCGCGCGCGATGTTCCGCTCGTCGCCCTGCTGCCGCGCCATCGCCAGCATCTCGCGGAGCCGCTCCGGCGGGTCGGCCACCCAGGCTCCCGGCCACAGCGGAGCCTCGTGCACCGGCTGGCTCCAGCGGCCGAAGCGGAGCGTCATCGCGCGGATGGACCAGAAGTCCGGGGCTCGCTCCCACGTGAGCTTGAGAAACTCCGGCGGCCCGCACCAGAGGAGCGGCCGCCCGAGCGCCTGCACGATCGAGTCGCGCCGCATGTTGACGAGCCGGAGCGCCGCGTGAACCCCGGGACCACCGCGGGCGGGGCCGATGACCATCACGACGCTCGCGTCGCTCGCCGCCACCTGGACGAGGTTCGCCACGAGCTCCGCCCAGCCCGCGTCGTCGACGGGCTCGATCGCGCTCGCCCCGTCGAGCGTCGCGGCCAGCGCGCGGGCCGCGTCCGGGCCGTCGACCTCGATCGGGAAGAGGATGAAGCCGGACGCGAGCGAGAGGATGCGCCGGAGCTCCAGCAGGTCCGCGCTCACGGATCACTCGTCGAGGTGCGCGCGGACGATCGGCGCGCGCCGCACCAGCGGGTGCAGGTCGTACCATTCGTCGCCGTTGCGGTAGGCGAGCACCAGCCACCGTTCGAGGAGGCGCCCGAACGCCGCGACCTGCTCGGCGTCCTCCTGGGGGAGGGCGTGGGTCGTCGCGATCTGCGCGAGCAGGGGGAGGTTCGTCCCCCGCACGATGAAGGCGTACTGCTGCGACAGCTCGTCGATGACGCGCTGGGTGTCGCTCGGCTTGACCGGGAAGCCGCGGGCGTCGATCAGGAGCTGCCGCACCATGCGCAGGAGATCCCGCGGGTACCCGCCCGAGGCGTGCAGGATGGGAAGGAGCGTCGCGTCGAGGTCATCGCCGAAGACGCGCGGCAGCTCCCGCACCCGGCGCTGCACGAGATCGATGAGCTTCTCCATGCCCACCGGGTACGGCGTCCCGTCCTGCTCGGCGATCTTGACCATCGGAAGGACCGCCGGGCTCCCGTCGAAGAGCCCGCCGAGCTCGGCGACCCGGAAGCGCAGCCACAAGGGAAACGTGTAGACCGCATGACAGGGCAGGTGCAGCCACCGCGAGTGCTGCACGAAGACGCCCTCGACGCTCGCCTCCATGACGCCGCGGTCCTCCTCGCGGATCGGCGTGAACTTCTCGAGCCCGTCGGCCAGGACGACGATGCGCTGCGCCTGCGTCGCCGGCGCCTGGCGAAGGCGCAGGATGGCCTGCTGCATCGCCGTCTTCGCCTCGCTCGCGAACGCCTGGAAGCGGACGCGCAGCACTTCTTCCGCCTTCTGGTGGAAGGTCGGGTTGTTCTTCAGCTCGAGCATCAGGCTCGCGCCGTAGGCGTTGAAGCCTATTTTCTGCAGCTCGACGTCGGTGTGGGCCATGAGGTCCCACACCCGGCGGACGTAGCCCGACTCCTGGTCGGGGTCCTTGCCCTCGGCTGCCGTCGCCTCGCGATCGAGCACGTGCGCCATGACGCGGAGCACGTCGGTGATCGAGACCGGCGTGTACCGGTCGAGCCACTGCTCGAAGTCGACGTAGACGACGTGCGTCGGCAGGTCGCGCGAGGCCTCGAGGCGCTGCTTGAGGCGCCCGAGCTCGGTCGTCTTGCCCGTTCCCGGGAAGCCGGTGAAGAGCTGGCACGTCTCCTCCTGCAGCAGGATGAGCCGTTGGAGGAGATCGATGCACGACCGGCCGGCGGTTCCGCGCACCGGCGTCCCCTCGTCGAAGGGCACGTAGAGGGGGTCGCCCGGGGAGAGCGGCCGGTTGGGGTCACACGCGCTGATGAGGTGACGCAGCTCTTCCGCGCCGATCATGGGGGCCCGCAGCATACCCCGGGAAGGCGAAGGGCGCGCCGGCGCGTTCTCCCGGGCAGAACCGCCCGTGTCCACGCGCGCCGTCACCGAGATGCCACGAGTCCCTCCCCTCCCCCGCGTCGCGCGCCCCGTGAGCGTGCTCGCGTTCGCGGCCCTCGCCGGCCTGCTCTCGTGGGCGATCTTCTCGCACACCGCGCCGAT
>JBEKGQ010000538.1:0-5339 GCA_050012715.1 Polyangiaceae bacterium | reverse complement strand
AGCTCCTGGAACACGAACCCGCGCCACTCGAGCGGCGCCGCGAGGTCGATGCGCCGCGACCCGACCCGAAGCTCGCCGCGGTCGAGGACCACCGCCTCGCCGCTCGCGTCCGAGAGGTACAGCCGATCCAGCGCCCCCGGCGACCGCCGCGCCAGCGCCGCGAGGAGCCTCTCGGCGTCGGCCGCGCACAGCGCCGCGCCCTCGTCCGCGCGGAGATCCCCCTCCGCCGCCGTGACCGCGCGCTCGAGCAGCGAGGGCGCCTCGGCCGCATCCCCCGCGTCGAGCACCCGCACCGCCAGCAGCCGCGTCGCCTCCGCGCTCGTCAGCGCGAGCACCAGCCGCGAGCGATCCGCGCTCGCCAGCACGGTGACGCCGAACGGCGTGCTCCACCCGACGAGCGGCGCCTCGCCCGGGCGCTTCACGCCCTGCTGGTCGACCACCAGCCACCCGGCCGGCGGGCGACGACGCCGCGCCAGCGCGTGATGCAGCGCGCCCGCGAGCGCCACGAGGCCGACGCCGATCCCGGCGCGCACCCACGGCGACCACGCGGTCAGCGCCACCGCGACCGCCGCGAGCACCACCGCCGCGGCGATCCATCCGGCCGCCTTCGCGAGCGGAGACTCCACCCGGGGCCCCAGGGGAAGCCTCAGCGCGGGCGGGGGAACACGCATCTCTCGCATGCTGGTCTTATTAAGTAGCATCGTGCGAGCCCCTTGGCGCCGTGGGCCGGGGTCGCACCATGTCAGCTGCCCTCAGTCGCATCTTTTCAGTGCACCTTGGGGTTACACGGCTGAGCGTCGATGTCGTCCGTGTACGTGTCGCCGTCGAGGTCGCGGATCGGCGCGGCGGTCGGATCGACGACCACCGCGGGCACCATCCCGGCGAACCCGTCCTTCAGGAAGCCGATGAGCGTCGCCTGCGTCTGCAGGTAGGGCTCCTTGACCGTGAACCACTGGTCGGAGTCGAGGATGTCGAACGCCGTCCCGGACGCGAAGTTCCCGTAGGGAATGCAGTATTGCCGCTGCCCGGACGAGGCGATCATGTTGTCCCCGTGGGTCGCGGGCGACTCCTGGACCACGATGGCGGTGATGCCGGTCTGCGGTGTGTCGTGAAAGCTCCCGTCGCTCTGCGGCGCCACGCTCGGGAGCGCCAGGCGCCACGGGTTGTCCGACAGGTTCTTGAAGTCGAGGATGTTCGCGTTGCTCCCGACGTTGGGCTGCGCGATGCCCCAGCCGCCGGCGCGCGCCAGCGCCTCGTCGGCCTCGTTCGGGACGAGCTCGTCGTAGATCACCTCGAACTGCAGCACGTTGCGCGGCTGGGTCGGCTGGCCGACGAGCGGCTGCGGGTGGAGGACGAGGTTCCCCACCAGGGCCAGCGGATCGCCCGGCTCCACGATCGCCTGCACGAGGTTGACCATCGGGTGCCCCTCGTCGAGCGACGCCTCGAGGAACGCGAAGTTGAACCCCGCCGCCTCGGTGAGATCGAGCCCGATGACCGGCCCGTGGGTCGCCAGCTCCTCGATGAGCCCGCCGCCCGCCACGTTGAGCACCCAGTTCTTCACGTGCGGCTCGATCGCCGCCGCCGCCGTTCCCTGGATCGACCCGAGCGACATCCCCAGGTACGCCACGTTGTCCGGATCGATCGCCGGCGTCGTGCCGTTCCAGGCGAGCGCCGACAGATCCGGGTTCGACCGGAGCACCTTCACGAGCTCCGTCGTGTCGATCTCCGCCTGGCGCATCTGATCGCGCACCGCGCCGAGGTCGAGCAGGTTGCCGAAGAGGTCGAACGACCCGTTGTGCGCGCCCGTCTTCGCGTCCGCATCGCCGAAGCCGTCCGGGCCCATGTACGTCGCCCCCGGCGACGCGGAGAAGTCGCTCGCCTCGTCGACCTGCCACTGCGGCTCCGGCGCGCGCGCCCCGAAGGTGATGCTGTCGATCGCCGCGACCATCCACCCCGCGTTGCACAGCGGGTTGGCGACATCGAGGAAGTCCTCGCGCGAGCCGTCGAGCCCGTGCTGGTAGATGACGGTCGGGTACCCGCCGGCGGGCATCGGCGTCTGCGGGATGGCGAAGCTCACCCAGATCGAGTCCGTCGGCGCGTCGGGCGCCGGGAGGATGTTCCCGTTCGCGTCGGTGGCGAAGGTCGCCTCGTCGAGCGCGCTGTACGTCGTCCCCTGGTAGTGCTGCAGATAGTTCGGCGCGGTGAAGACGCCGGTGCCGACGAGGCCGATCTTGTCGTGCGCCCGCACCAGCAGGGTCGCGTCGGGATCGTCCGACCCGTCGGGCAGCTTCGCGGTCGACGCGACGACCCCGAGCCACGCGTCGAGGCTCGCGGTGGCGCCGGTCGGCACGGTGCCGTTCACCGGCGCGGCGAAGAACGCCGGCTGCATCGGCGCCATCGACGTGGCGTCGAACTTCAGCGCCGGGGCGGCCGCCATCTCGACCTGGTCGCGCAGCGCGTAGAGCGCCTTGCTCATCGCGTTCGTCGTGAAGGGCGCGATGGCGACGATCTGCGCGCCGTCGGTCGCGAGCGCGCTCGCGAGGTCGGCCGCGATCGTCGCGTACGCCGCGGTGTACACCGCGGGCGCGGTCGACGCCCCGCTCACGACCGCCTCGAAGTCCGCGCTCGCGGCCGGGGTGCGCCCGTCGGTCGTCTTCACCCGGTTCGTCAGCACCGCCGCGTAGTGGTGCGCCTCGTCGAGCACGATCCCGGTCGCCGGCCCCACGACCGCGAGCTGCCGCGTCTGCGGGTTGATGTAGTCCTCGTGCAGCATCGCCCGGCACGTGACCCGCGCCATCGTCGGATCCGTCGCGTCGAGGTCGAGCAGGAACATCGCGCTCGAGTCGGCCACGCACGCCGCCTCGCCGCTCGGGAACGTCGTCGCGTCGAGCAGCGCCGAGCCGGTATTGCCGTTCGCGTCGAGCGGCTGCGTCGTGTCGTCGATGTAGAACATCGCCAGCGCGATGCGCGAGAAGCCGTCCATCTTCGCCAGCTCGTGCGTCACGTACTGCGAGTTCTGCGTCACGACCGCGTCGACCCCGGGGATCGTCGTGACGAGGCCGTTCTGCAGGTAGATGTCGCTCGGGAACGGGACGTCGAGGAAGTTCGGCGTCGCGTTGCTCGACGTATTGAAGCGCGCGGTGACCGTCGCCCCCGGCGTCCCTCCGCTGCCCGACGAGGACGAGGACGAGTGACACGCAACGCCCGCCGCGAGGGTCGCGAGCAAGGTCGGGCCGAAGGTACGGGCAAGGCGGAGGAAGACCATGCCGCGGTATGTAGCAGAGCGAAACGAGGCCGGTGCGTCCCGCGGGCGTCACCACCCGCGGGAAAACACCGGGGAGAACGCAGGCTCTACTGGCCGGTGGCGTCGCTCGGCGAATCGCCGCCGCCGTCGCCGGCGCCCGTCTCGCCGGCGCCGCCCTCGGTCGGCAGCATGACGCCGCACGCGCTCACGCAGCCGGTAGCGCACGTCAGGTCCGTAATGGGCAGGCCGGCGCCGATGAGGTCCATCTCGCCGCAGGTGAGGACGCTCCCGCCGACGGCGACGCACGACTCGAACTCCTCGAAGGCCTGCGGGCACCCGCACGTCATGTTGCACTCGGCGATCAAGTTCGGGCAGGCCGCCTCGATGCAGCTGACGCACGTCGCCGCCGATGCGTCGCTCCCGGGCACCGACCCGTCGGGCACGGAGATCGTCGTGATCTGCGCGTCGGGCACGCACGGCGCGGCTTCCATGGCCGCCTCCGGCGCCGCCTCCTTGGACGCTTCGGGCACGGACGCCTCGTAGTGATCGGCGGTGACGTCCGGCGCGCCCGAGTCGTTCGAGCTGCCGCTGCTGGTCGACCCGCCACATCCGGATGCGATCGCGGCCACCGTCGCCGCCGTCGTCGCCAAGCCCAAGACCCACTGAGAAGCGCGCATGATGAGGACCTCCGAAGTTCCGGCGCACCTTACGCGGCGAGCCGTACCGGGCGCAACCTCTCGTCTTTGCTCAGAGACGGCAAAGAGGCGCGGGGGAACGACGCGCGGGCGCGCGCAGCTCCCCTTCTCTCCGCCTACGGCTTCAACCGCTGCGGCTTCTTCTGCTGGTCGTCCGGCGGCGGCTTCGTCGGATCGGCGTTGTTGAACGGTTCCGGTGGCACCACCGACGCGGTGGGCGCGGCGCTCAGCACGGGGACCGCGGTGGGCCGAGCCTCCTCGCGCTGCGGCCCGTGGAAGAACCACCAGAAGAGACCGGCCAGGAACAGGAGGACCAGCACGACGAACATCGCCTGGTCGCGCTTGTGCTTCTTCCACCTGGGGATCCACTTCGCCTTGAAGCGCGCGATGCGCTGATCGAACGCGGCCTCGCTCATCCCGAACTCCGCGGCGACCGCCGCGTTGGTCTGCCCGGAGGCGGCCTTGTGCTTCCACATCTCGAGCGTCAGCTTCTCGCCCTTCGTCTCGAGGCTCGTGATGAGCCAGGGGCCGATCATCCGCGGGCTCATCTCTTCGATCGGCCGCGGCGGCGCCGTCGCATCGTCGGCCGGGACCTCCGCCTCCTCGCCCTCGGTCGCCGGATCCGGCGGCAGCTCCTGCACGTCGACCCCGGGCTTCAGCCACCGCAGGTGCGTGACCTGGCCGCGCAGGTGGTCGATCACCTCGTTCTGCGCGATGCGCGAGACCCACGGGCGCATGCCGGGGACCGACCGGGCCAGCGACGTCGTCTCCATCGCGCGCACGTTCGCCTTCTGGAAGATGTCCTTGCGGTCGGCCTCCTGCATTCCCTTCGGCACGCGCGCGTCGATGACCTCGCGGATGCGGTCCATCGTGGCCTTCTTCGCGAGGAAGGCCATCGTGAGCTGGAGGGTGACCGGGATGCCCGCGTCGTCATCGCCCACGGGCGCGGAGTCGGGCGGCAAGGGCGCGCCGTCGTCGTTCGCGGGCGGGGGCTTCTCGAGGAAGTCCGAGTCCACGGCGGGCGAGGACGGGCGAGGCTCGCTGATGGGGGCGTCGTCGTCGTCGAAGGCATCGCCGGTGAGGGGGAACGTCGGGCGTCTCGAGGAGTCGGGCGGGGCCATGAGCGCCGCGCATGGTGAAGCGAGCGGGAGAGTCGTGCAAGTCGAGTCGATGACCGCGGGTACGGGCTCGATGGCTGCGATGGTGGGGTCGATAGTCGCGGTCATCGCCTCCACCCCTGCGATGGTCGGCTCGATGGTCGCAGTCATCGCCTCCATACCCGCGATGGTCGGCTCGATGGTCGCGGTCATCGCCTCCATACCCGCGATGGTCGGCTCGATGGCCGCGGTCATGGCCTCCATACCCGCGATGGTCGGCTCGATGGCCGCGGTCATCGCCTC
>JBEKGQ010000537.1:0-5340 GCA_050012715.1 Polyangiaceae bacterium | reverse complement strand
AGCGCGCGCGCGCCCTCGTCGACCAGGGCGTCAACCGCGTCTCCATCGGCGTGCAGTCCCTCCGCGACGAACGGCTGCGCTACCTGGGCCGCCTCCACGACGCGGCCGGAGCGCGCGTGGCGGTCGAGGGCGCCCTGCGTGCCGTGCCGCGCGTCTCGGGGGACCTCATCTTCGGCCTCCCCGGCCAGTCCCCCGACGAGTCGCGCGACGAGGCGCTCGAGCTCTGCGACTTCGGCCTCTCCCACGTGTCCTGCTACCAGCTCACCATCGAGCCGGGGACGCGCTTCGGCGAGCTGGCGAAGCGCGGCCGCCTCCCGCTCGCCGACGACGGCGCGGTGGCCGAGGGGTTCCTCGCCATCGACGAGGCGCTCGGCGCGCGCGGCTTCCGTCACTACGAGGTGTCGAACTACGCCCGCGCGGGGCAAGAGGCGCGGCACAACCTCGGTTACTGGCGCGGCGACGAGTACCTCGGGCTCGGCTGCGCCGCCTACGGCTTCGTCCGCGGCGAGGCCGGCGCCGGCGTGCGCTACCGCAACGAGGTGCTCCCGGCGAAGTACGTCGCCGGCGCGGGCGATCACCACGAGACGAGCCGCGAGCCGCTCGACGGTCCGACGATGATGCGCGAGCGCATCATGCTCGGCCTGCGGATGGACGGCGGCGTCGACCTCGACGAGGCCTCCCGGGCGCTCTCGACGCCCGGCTGGACGGAGGCGCGCGATCGCACCGCGAGCTGGCTCGTCGAGCGCGGGCGGGTGGTCCGCGAAGGCGCCCGGCTCCGGGTGCCCCGCGCCGCCTGGCTCTGGACCGACGACACCGCCGCCCGCCTGTTCTAGGCACTTTCGCGCGTCGACGTTTGCGTTGGCTGCGGTAGCATGGGGAGCATGTCGACGTGGGCGGCCCGTTACGTGCGCCTCGGTGCGGGGGCGGATCGCACGAAGGACGTGTCTCGCTTGCAGACGCGCATCGACGCGGAGGCGGAGCTCGTCGACGACGGCAAGTCGGCCTTTGCGCTGTGGGTCGTGAGCGCGCCGCTCTTTCAGCCGGACGACATGGGGGCGCTCTCGAAGGACTTCGGCGAGGCGCTCTCCGTCTCGGTGCAGAGCGTGGCCGATCTCGTCATCTACGATCACTACGTCGCGGGCGCGCACGTGCGCGGCCTCACGTATGCGGGCGAGGCGGGATGGATCCGCGTCATCGGCGAGCCCGAGGCGTGGGAGGCCAAGGCGCTCTTCTCCGCCGTGCGCCTCGCCGAGCTGAGTGAAGAGCTGGAAGAGGATCTCGAGGGCGAGCTTCTCGCGCGCGAGAAGGCGGAGCTCGAGCGCCTCTGGCTCGCGGGCAAGCTCGTCGAGGGGAGCACGCGACCGCCGGCCGATCCCGGCGTGATGCCGAGGGCGATCGAGAAGCACTTTGCGCTGCCGGCGCGGCCGGCGAGCTCGTTTCCGAAGAGCGGAACGCTGCCTCGCGCCTGAGAACGCGCCTGCGCCGCGCCCGCGTCCGTGCCTGCGCCCGCGCCCTGTGGAGAGACGCTGAACAACTCGGCCGTCATCGGGGGAGTCCCTGTTGGTCCCCCGTGGAGCGGTTGTTCACCGCTGCACACGGGGTCGGGTGCGAGTTCAGTGATCTCGTGTGCTTCCATAAGTGTGAGGACAGCGCATCCAATGGACGGCCATGTAGCCACCACATTTCGTGGCTTTTTGCTGGACAGCCCCAAGATATGGGGGTTAGAAGTCAAAGCTCTGGCGCCGCCCTCCATCCGAGGAGACGCCATGAGCCGAGAGAATACGATGCGAGCGACCTCTTGCTCGCAGGGACGGGCATTGGCTTGTTGGCTCCGGTGCTGAACGAACACGCAGGACTGGCTGGGCTACCTGGGCGGTCGTTCCGGCTGAACGGTGACTGGGAGCGACGGGGATAAAAGGCGAAGTGGGGTAGCTCATGCGGGGCTCGCACGAGGTGGCGAGCGCATGGGCGGGCAATGCGTGGCGTTCGACGCGGGCTCCGGAAGAGCCCGCGCGCGGGCGAGGCGCGTGGAGGCGGACGATGGCAAACTCGACGACGGACTTCAACGGGACGACGCATCTCAAGATGAGAGCCAACGGCAACGGAACGACGGCCAAGACGCGCGCATCGACGCACGAGAAGGCATCGACGCACAGCAAGACGGAGAAGACGCCGAAGCCGGCTCGCTCCGCCTCCCGCTCGGGCAAGGCCTCGCGCGGCGTGCGCGTCGAGCGCCACTTCACCACCGCCGGCGGCGACCCGCTCGACCTCGTCGTCTACGAGCGCCGCTCGAGCACCATCACGAACCCGGACGGCAGCATCGTCTTCAAGATGGAAGGCGCGGAAGTCCCGGCGAGCTGGAGCCAGCTCGCGACCGACATCCTCATCTCGAAGTACTTCCGGAAGGCCGGCCTCCACGGCGACAAGGACAAGGGCGAGACGAGCGTCCGCCAGGTCGTGCACCGCCTGGCGCACACGATCCGCCGTGCGGCCGACGACTTCGGTGGCTACTTCGCCACGAAGACCGACGCCGACACCTTCGAGGCCGAGCTCTCGCACCTGCTCGTCCACCAGTACGGCGCGTTCAACTCGCCGGTCTGGTTCAACCTCGGCCTCTGGCACGAGTACGGCATCACCGGCTCGGGCGGCAACTGGGCGTGGGACGGCGCCGATGCGGTCACCGAGACGAAGAACGCCTACGAGCGCCCGCAGTGCTCGGCGTGCTTCATCCAGGCGGTGAAGGACGACCTCATGAGCATCTACGACCTCATGAAGGCCGAGGCGCGCCTCTTCAAGTACGGCTCCGGCACCGGCTCGAACTTCAGCGCGATCCGCGGCAAGCAGGAGAAGCTCTCCGGCGGCGGCACGTCGTCCGGCCTCATGTCGTTCCTCGAGGTGTTCGACCGCGCGGCCGGCTCGACCAAGAGCGGCGGGACGACGCGGCGCGCGGCGAAGATGGTCTGCCTCGACATGGACCACCCGGAGATTTCCGACTTCATCACGTGGAAGATGCGCGAGGAGAAGAAGGCCCACGCCCTCATCGCCGGCGGCTACAGCGCGGACTTCAACGGCGACGCGTACCACACCATCAGCGGGCAGAACTCGAACAACAGCATCCGCATCACCGACGAGTTCATGCGCGCGGTCGAGGCGGGCGGCAAGTGGCAGACGCGCTTCCGCACGACCGGCGCCATCTGCGAGACGTTCGAGGCGAAGGACCTCTGGGGCCAGATCGCCGAGGCGGCGTGGGGCTGCGCCGATCCCGGCGTGCAGTACGACTCGACGATCAACAAGTGGCACACGTGCCCGAACTCGGGGCGCATCAACGCGTCGAACCCGTGCTCGGAGTACATGTTCCTCGACGACACGGCGTGCAACCTCGCCAGCGTCAACCTCACCAAGTTCCAGCGCGAGGACGGGTCGTTCGACGTCGAGGGCTACCGCCACGCGTGCCGCGTCTTTTTCATGGCGCAGGAGATCCTCGTCGATCTCTCGAGCTACCCGACGCAGAACATCGCGAAGAACAGCCACGAGTACCGGCCGCTCGGCCTCGGCTACGCGAACCTCGGCAGCCTCCTCATGTCGCAGGGCGTGCCCTACGACAGCCGCGAAGGGCGCGCGGTCGCCGCCGCGCTCACCGCCATCATGTGCGGCCACGCTTACAAAGCGAGCGCGGAGATGGCCGGCACGAAGGGCCCCTTCAAGGGCTTCGCCAAGAACCGCGAGCCGATGCTGCGCGTGATGCGCATGCACCGCGACGCGGCCTACGCCGTCGACCGCGACGCGTGCCCGGTCGACCTCTACCGCGCCGCCTGCGAAGACTGGGACGACGCGGTGCGACTCGGCGAGCAGAACGGCTTCCGCAACGCGCAGGCGACGGTGCTCGCGCCGACGGGAACCATCGGCCTCCTCATGGACTGCGACACGACCGGCGTCGAGCCGGACTTCGCGCTCGTGAAATTCAAGAAGCTCGCCGGGGGCGGGTACTTCAAGATCGTCAACCAGACGGTGCCGCGCGCGCTCCGCCGCCTCGGCTACACCGAGCGCGAGATGCACGAGATCGTCGCGTTCATCTCCGGCACGAACACGCTGCTGACGGCGCCGCACATCAACCGGCGGACGCTCAAGGAGAAGGGCTTCACCGACGCGGAGCTCGCGAAGGTGGAGGGCGCCATCCCGGGAGTGTTCGATCTCGACAGCGCCTTCGCGGCGTGGGTCGTCGGCGAGGACGCGTACGAGCGCCTCGGCGCGGCGAAGGACACGCGCGGCGCGAAGGGCTTCTCGCTCCTCGAGCACGTGGGCTTCTCGCGCACGCAGATCGACGAGGCGAGCGACGTCATCGTCGGGCGCATGACGATCGAGGGCGCGCCGCACCTCCGCCAGGAGCACTATGCGGTGTTCGACTGCGCGAACCGCTGCGGCAAGAGCGGCCAGCGCTTCCTCGCCGCGATGTCCCACGTGCGCATGATGGGGGCGGTGCAGCCGTTCCTCAGCGGCGCGATCTCGAAGACGGTGAACCTGCCGAGCGACGCGACGGTCGAGGACGTGCAGGGCGTCTACGAGGACGGGTGGCGCCTGGGCCTCAAGGCGGTCGCGCTCTACCGCGACGGCTGCAAGGCGAGCCAGCCGCTGTCGACCGGCGGCGAGAAGAAGAAGGACGAAAAGAAGGCGCTCGCCGAGGGTGACACGCTGACGCCGGAGCCGCTGCTGACGCCGATGTCCGCCCAGGCGGCCACGGCGACGCCGCAGCTCATGCTGAACATCACGCCGGGCACGCGCCTCTACGGGCAGCGCGACCGGCTGCCGAAGAAGCGCCACGGCTTCACGCAGGAGGCGCGCGTCGGCGGGCACAAGATCTTCCTCCGGACCGGCGAGTACGAGGACGGGCACCTCGGCGAGATCTTCATCGACATGCACAAGGAGGGCGCCGCCTTCCGCTCGCTCATGAACTGCTTCGCGATGAGCGTGAGCGTGGGCCTGCAGTACGGGGTGCCGCTGCAGACGTACGTGGACCAGTTCACGTTCACGCGGTTCGAGCCGCAGGGACCGGTCGAGGGCCACCCGAACGTGAAGTTCGCGACGTCGATCGTGGACTTCATCTTCCGCGCGCTCGGGGTCGAGTACCTCCAGCGCTACGATCTGGCGCACATCAAGCCGGAGCTCGACAGCCAGGCCCCGCCCGAGCCGCCGAGCCTGCGGCAGCTCCCGCACTCCGTCGAGCCGGCGGCGTCGCCGACGCTGACGGGCGACACGGCCCCGCTCCCGCACACCCGCGAGGCGCTCGCGCGCAGCGCGGCGATGAGCGAGACGCTCGGCGACGGCGCGACGGGCTCCCCGCTC
>JBEKGQ010000536.1:0-5340 GCA_050012715.1 Polyangiaceae bacterium | reverse complement strand
CCGGCTTCGCTATTCGTTCAAGTTTCGTTGAGATGGTTCGTGGGCTGGATGTCTCGTCCATCGTTCCCCTGCTCGGTTCCGACTCCCGGTGCCGCCCTTTGCTCCACGGGAGACGAGAGACCTCCCAGGTTGCTGGCGCGCCGGGTGCGCGCCCAGGCGTGCCCGACCAGAACGCGACCACCCGTGGGCTTCGCCGCAGGGCCACCGCCGACGTCTCGGGGTTCCAATGCGTCCGTCGAGACTGGTCGCCTGCCCGCGCCCGCGCCTACTGCGGCGGCGGCTGCATGAACGGGCACGTCTGCGTCGCCAGGCACTCGTGCGTCGCCGCGTGGCTCAGGTAGTAGAGATCCTGCCCGCTGGTCGCGAAGTAATGCACGAGCAGATCGTCCATGTACGTCGTCCCGTTCCAGAGCTGGCACGGGTCGCCGAGCGACCAGTCGTGATCGCCCAGGGGATCGAGGTACGCGTTGAGCATCCCCACGAGCGGCGCGTTCGGGACATACGTGCCATCGGGGCCGAGAGGCTGACCTTCGATGCGCGGGGTCCACACCGTGCCGAGCTGGGCGCTGGCGGCCGCGCGCTGCGTGAGGCGCGCGAGGCGAAGCGGCGGGTTCACCGGCGGCGTGGCGAAGATGTTCTGCATCGTCTCGCCGAGGTAGTCCCCGTCCGAGAGCACCTGGCTGCACGTGGTCGCGTCGTTCGCGGGCGGCGAGTCACAGGTCGCCGTCGTCGGCGAAACGTAGTTGACGCCGCACCCGGCGGGCAGCGGCACCCGCGCGAGCCGAGCCACGCCTTCCATCTCCCAGGTGTCGATCATCACCTGGTCCGGCGAGCGCCCGCCCCACGCGTTCCACAGCGCCTGCGGGGTGGCCCAGTCGGCGAAGGCCGGGAGCGTGTCGGCGGCGGTCGGCGGGAGGAAGGGCAGGGCCCCGGCCGCGCGCGAGAACGCCATGCCGGTCGCGGTCGGGACGAGGAAGTCGCCCGCGGTGTGCGTATCGAGGATGGGACGCGGCGGCATCGGGTTGCCGAACATGTCGTTCGGCGGCGCGAGGATGTAGAGCTTCGCGTAGTTGATCGGGTCGGCCGGATCGAGCGCGGCCTGGGCCAGGTTCATCAGCTTGCGAAAGTCGGGCGACTGCCGGTAGTAGCCGAGCCCCTCCTGCGGCGCGACGAGGGTCGAGCCCACCGCGTAGAAGTTCTGCCAGTACTGCTGGCACCCGGTCGACGACGTACACGTGAGGCCCGTCGTCGCCACCGGCGTGAACGACGTCGCCGCCTGCTCCCACGTGTTGATCTCGCGGACGAACGGTGTCCCGGCCGTGACGTTGCACGTCGCGTAGGAGTCCACCGCGTCGGGCGCACCGTAGATGCCGATGTCGATCACGTCGCCGATGGTCACCGGGAGCGGCGTGCGGAAGCTCCCGTCGGGCAGCGTCCGCGCGCACGTCCGGGCGAGGTTGGAGTCGTTCACCGCGACGACCGTCATGCCTGGCCCGAGCTCGTCGGGATCGAGGCACGCGATCTCCACCTCGCTCGAGTCGAGCAGGTTGTTGACGACCCAGCGCACGCTCATCTGGTCGGCCGTGCACTGCGTGACGGCGACCCCGGCCGACGTCGGCGGGCGCGCCGTCGCGGGAACGGCGACGAGGAGCGGTCCGATGACCTCCTCGAGCACCGGATCGGGGGTGAGGCTCGACCGCACCGCCACGTTGACGAAGCCGCCCCCGCCGGACACCGGCGCGGCGGCGGTGAACGACGGGTCGATCGCGCCGTGGATCTCCGCCACGAGCCCGCCGAGCGATCCTCCGGACGAGAAGTACTGCACGCCGGGCCCGCCGAGGTCGACCACCCCGTCGCCGTTGAAGTCGCCGGCGAGGTCGTCGGTCGGGTCGCCGTCGGCGTTGTAGTCCTGCCCGCTCTTGGTCGTCCCGTCGAACGTCTTCAGCATGCGCGTGAGCTGCACGCCGTCGAGCACCGCCTGGCGCATCCCGTCCCGCGTGTGCATCAGATGCGCGCTCCAGACGAGGCCCCCCGAGTCCGGAATGCCATCCCCGTTGAGGTCGATCGCGCGCGACTGCTCGAGGGCGTATGCGGCGGGGCCGAGGCACGCCCCCTTGAGCAGCGCCTCGAGCAGGATCTGCTGCCCCTGTGTCAGCACGAGGCCGTGCCCGGGGTTGTCCATGCTCGCCAGCGCGATGCCCTCGCGCGCATAGAGCCCGGCGTGCAGCACCATCTCGAGGTCGAAGAGACCCGTGCCGTGCCGCCAGTAGGCGACGTTGAACGGCGGCTGGTGGGCCGGCGTCACCTTGGGGATCGCGATGATGAAGGGGATGGGCGTGTGCCGGACGTCGCCCTGCCCGGTCATGAAATTGAGGTCGAAGTGGAGATCGGGATCGGGCGAGAGCGGGTCGCCCATGAGATATGGCGAGTCGTACGTGCCGATGACGAGGTAGTCGACGTAGTCGTCGAGCTCGGTCTCGAGCTCGGCGAGCTCCGCGGCGTCGAAGGGGAAGAGGTACTGGATGAACGTGCCGAGGTTGGCCTTCGCGTCGGCCCAGTGAACGACGAACGGGGTCTTCAGGAGCGACGTGCACGTCGAATCGCTCTGCCAGCCCGAGGGCTCGTCGGACGCCTGCACCGTCGTGCCGACGGTGGGGAGCAGCTGGAGCGACGAGGTCGGGAAATCGTTCGCGAACCGCGCGAAGGGCCCCTGGCCGTAGAGGCCGTTGCGCAGGAGCATCATGTCCTCCTGCACCGGCTGCGTGGTGAAGGTCCACGCGAACGCGACGTGCGAGAGGCCGGTGCCGGCGATGTCGCCGTAGTAGTTGCTCCGCGTCGGATCGCCGAAGATGCCCTCGAGCTTCGCGACCGAGGCGGTCTGCGCGGGGTGGTTGATCTGCGGGAAGGGCGAGCGAACCGGCTGTCCGTCGGGCCCGGTGAGGCGGTCGGTGAGGACCACCGCGTACTCGGTCTTCTCGTCCATCGGAAGGACGGGCTGCAGCACCAGCGTGTCGGTCTGCCGCTCGTACCAGGTCAGCAGGTTGTCGACGCCGTCGTACTGGACCGCGGCGCCCAGGGTGTCCGGCATGTCGAGCACGCCGTCGAAGTCCGTGTCGCACTCCGGGCGGTACACGCCGTCGGCGCACGGCCCGATGGCCTCGTTGACGGTCTCGAAGACGAGGTTCTGCGCGCCGAGGCGAGGGTCGTTCGGGAAGTACGCGGTGTCGTCGATGACGGTGAGCGGGTAGTTGCCGCTCCCGACGTCGAGCAGGACCGGCAGCCCGGTGGTGAGGTTGACGAGGTAGACCGAGTCGTTGCTCGGGTCCCATCCGTCGGCCTCCATGCGCAGGTGAAGCTCGTTGAGATCGATCGCCGCCGCGGGCGCGGCCACGTTGGGGCCTCGATCGAACCGCACCGTGATGGGCGCGTACGTCCCCCAGCCTTCCATCTCGTCGAACTGCTCGCGGGCCGCTTGCTCGATGCGCGTGGGGGCGACGAGGCTCGCGTTGAGGCGCCGCCCGGTGCGGCTCGTCGGGTCCGCGAACGTCGCGATGTCGTTCGGGGTCGGTATGTCGGGCAGCGGCTGCGCGAGCAGATTGAAGACCACGACGGGTCCGGTGCCCGGCGGTGTGTCCCGCAGGCCCACCGGGATCGTGTCGACCGAGCAGGCGGCGAGCACGATCGCTAGCAAGCACAAGCGGGGTGCGAAGATGCGCACGCGCGAAGAGTACCTCGTACCGCGGCTTCCGGCTGTGCTCCGGCGCGCGTCGCGCTACGGTGCCACTCGCATGGGCCGCACGTCGTCCGCGGATGAGCCGCTCGGCACGCTTTGCGCACGTCCCTCGAACAGGAGAAGACCTGTGAAAATAAGCATCACTTTCCTTTCCGCCGCCGCCGTCGTCGCCCTGTCATGCGTGGCCCTCGGCTGCGAGTCTTCCTCACCTCCACCTCCGCCGGCCGCGTACCCGGCGGCGACGGCCCCCGCGGGCGGGACCGCCATGAGCACCGGCACGACGCCGCCGAGCGCCTTCGCCCCGCCCCTCGGCGTGGCGCCGAACAACGGCACCGCCCAGCCGATCGATCCCACGCTGGCGGGCGCCGCGGGCGCGATCCTCGACAAGGTCGCGGGCAACCTCGCTCCGGGCATGAGCCGCGAGGGCGCCCCCCTCGCGGCCACCTTCCAGACCGGCCAGACGATGGAGCAGGTCATCCAGCTCCAGTCGGGGCGCTGCTACACCGTGGTAGCCGCCGGGCCGACGGTGCAAGCGTGGGACTTCTCGCTGATTCTCGTCGCGAACCCGATCCCGGTGCAGCCCGTGATCCTCCACGAGGCCGCGAACGGGACGCCGGCCGCCATGGCGGGGGGCGGCAACTGCTTCAAGTGGAACTTCCCTCCCGTCACCGCGCGCGTCGTCGTGCAGGTGACGCAGGGAGGCGGCATCGCGGTGGCGCAGGTCTACGGGAAGTAGGCGCCTGGCGAGCGCTACGCCGCTTCCACCTTCTCCTCGATGCTCGCGAGCAGCTTGTCGAGCGACTCGCTCACCTCGCCCGCGAGCTTGCGCGAGACGACGTGGGTCTCCGAGAGCAGCTCGCGCAGGCGCTTGGCCACGTTCCGGACGCCGGCCAGGTCGCGCTCGCGCTTCGTGCCCTCGTCGATGGGGAAGACGACGTCCTTGTAGGCCCGCGACACGGCGGTCACGGGTGCGGCCTCGTCGATGACCCGCCGGCGGATCTCCTCGACCGCGTCGCGCGGTGCGGCTTCGCTGTCCTCCGCTCGGCGCAAGAAGTCGACCGCGTGGTAGCTCGGCATCGGCTCGACGAGGGGATCGCGGTCGAGGACGGCGGGCGCGCGCTTCTTGAGGAACGAGTACGACCCCGTCAGCTTGTCGACCGTCTCGGGCTTCAGCCGGAGCTCGGCCTTGGCGTAAGCCTCGAGCGAGTCGTAGCCCCAGCTCCGCCAGCTCGCGTGCTTGCGCGCGGCGGTGAGCGCCTCGGCGAGGTCGACCCAGCTCGTCTTGAAGCGGCGCGCGCGGCGCACGAGCTCGGCGCGCTCGGGGTCGTCGGCGTGGGCCTCCTCGGCCTCGGCGAGGGCGACGTCGGTCTTGGTCCGTTGCATCGCGATCCCGCTTACGTGCGTTGCGCCGGGGAGACAAGAGTCGCCCGTTCCGGTGACAAGGCTGGCGATACACGCCCCGGCCCGATGGCGCTACGCTCGGCGGCCGTGCGTACCGCTCTCTTCGCCCTTTTCCTCGTCGCATGCGGAGGGTCGACCCCCGCTCAGCCCGATCCTGCGACCGCGACTGCGGCTGCGTCCGCGCCTGCGTCCGCGTCCGCGCCCGA
>JBEKGQ010000535.1:0-5350 GCA_050012715.1 Polyangiaceae bacterium | reverse complement strand
CGTGAAGTTCGCGGACATGACGCCGACGGTCGAGGAGTGCGAGCGCGCGCTCTCGCAGGCCGAGCGGATCGTGCGCCAGACGATGCCGGCGCAGGCGGCGCAGCCGCCCTTCGCGCGGGAGGCGACCGCGCCGTGAAGAAGCAGCGCTTCATCCGCGGGGCCCTCGTCGTCCTCGGCACGCTGACGTTCCTGGCGCTCGCCCTCGTGGGCCCGGTCCTCGCGCGGGGCGACGCGTGGACCAGCGCGCGCTGGACGGCCTGGCCGGGGCCGCTCGAGGCGCACCCGTCGACGTCGGCCGTGGTGGGCTGGCTCGGGCTCGCGGCATGGTGCGTGACGCTCGTCGGGGCGCTCGTGGCGCTGCCCTACATCGTGTGGCGGATGACGCTCGGCGCGGACTCCCGAGTCCCGCGGCTCGGGCTGCCGACCGTGGCGCCGCTCGTCTTCGGGCCGCGCGGGTGGCGGACGGCGCTGCGCGACGTCCCGGGAATGCTCCGCGGCGCGGCGCTGGTCATGGCCCTCCTGGCCCTGGGGCGCCCGCAGAGCGTCCTGCGTGGCGAGACGGAGGAAGAGAAGGGGATCGACATCGTCCTCGTGCTCGACCTCTCCGGCTCGATGGCCGCCGTCATGGATGCGCCGACGGACTCGGTTCCAGGCCCCGGTGGGCGCGCCGGTACGCGTCACCGGGCGACCCGCCTCGACGTGGCGAAGGACGTGCTCGTCGACTTCGTGCGGCGTCGCAAGACCGACCGCATCGGCGTCGTCGTGTTCGCGAAGCAGGCCTTCGTCCTCTCGCCGCCGACCCTCGACTACGGCCTCATCACGGGGCTCGTCTCGAAGATCGAGCTCGGCGTCATCGAGAGCAGCAAGACGGCCATCGGCGACGCGGTCGGGACCGCGGTCGCGCGCATGCGCCGGAGCGACGCCCGCAGCAAGGCGGTGGTCCTGCTGACCGACGGCGACTCGAACGAGGGCGTCATCTCGCCGGAGTACTCGGCCCACCTCGCCCAGAAAGAGGGGGTCCGCGTCTACACGGTGCAGATCGGCAACGGCGACGACGTCGACGTGCAGACGGGGACGGACCTCTTCGGCCAGCCGGTGTACGAGCGGCGTCACTTCCCGGTGAACCCGGAGCTGCTCCGCAAGATGGCGCACGACACCGGCGGCGAGTCGTTCATCGCGACCGACAAGTCGGGGCTCGAGAAGAGCATGCACGCCATCCTCGACCACCTCGAGAAGACGCGCTTCGAGGCCCAGTCGTCGACGATGGAGGACCTCTTCCCGTTGCTGCTGGTGCCGGCGGCGGTGCTCGTGGCGTTCGAGGCGCTCGTGCGGCTCGTGCTCGTGCGGAGGTTCCCGTGAGGTGGGGCCACGACTTCGGCTCGTGGATGGGCGTCCTCGTGGCGGCGCTCTGCGGCGTGGCGTTCCTCGCCTACGGGGTCGCCATCGTCCTCGCGGGCATGCGGCAGGCGCGCGCCACGCGATCCTTCGGCGAGCCGGGGCTGTTGTCGAAGCTCGTCACGTTCGACTCGACGGGCCGGCGCGCCCTCAAGTCGGTGCTGCTCGTCGCCGCGATGCTCCTCGTCTTCGTCGCCCTCGCGCGCCCCAAGTTCGGCAGCGGGACGAAGATCGTCCCCGCGACGAACCTCGATGTGGTCATCGTCCTCGACTACTCGAAGAGCATGTACGCGCGGGACATCGTCCCGAGCCGCATCGCGCGCGCGAAGGCCGAGGTGGCGCGCCTCATCCAGGACCTGCCCGGCGCGCGCTTCGGCGCGGTGGCCTTCGCCGGGGAGCCGATGAGCTTCCCGCTGACGAGCGACGGCGCCGCGATCGCGCAGTTCTTCCGCCAGCTCGATCCGAACGACATGCCGGTCGGCGGCACCGCGACGGCGAAGGCCCTCGAGCGCGGCCGCGAGGTCTTCGCGCGGGACCCGAAGTCGAAGGACCACGTGCGCGTCATGGTGCTCGTCACCGACGGCGAGGACCTCGAGGGCGACCCGGTGAGCGTGGCCGACAACTGCCAGCGCGAGGGCACCCGCATCGACGTCGTGCAGATCGGCGGACGCGCGCCGGAGGTGATCCCCGACGTGGGCCCGGACGGGAAGATCACCGGTCTCCGCCGCGACGACGAGGGCAAGCCGTTGACGACTTCGCTCTCGGCGGAGGGCGAGTCGCAGCTGGCGCGCGTGGCGCAGGTGACCGGGGGGACCATCGTGCGCGCCGAGCACGGGGACACGGGCATCGACCAGATCGCCAAGGCGCTGAAGAAGATGATGCGCGAGGAGCTGAGCGAGAAGGTGGAGACGGTCTACGCGGAGGAGTACGCGTGGCCGCTCGGGCTCGGCGTCTTGCTGCTCGTGATCGAGGCGCTCATCGGCGAAGCCCCGGCGCGCAGGGCGCGTCGTGCGGCGGCGAAGGGGCCGGCGGCATGAGACCCGCGATCGTCCTCGCCTCGGCATTGGTCTGCGCGGCCCTCGCGGCCTGCGGGTGGGATCCGTCGCGCCCCTTCGACCGGGACGCGCCGGCGGTGAAGCAGGCCATCGCCGACCTCGACGGCGGCGACGCGGGGAGCGCCACGGGCAAGCTCGAGGACTACCTCTCCACCGGCGCCTGCAAGGACGGCAACATCGGCGCGCCGGACGTGCTGAAGCGCCGCGCGGACGGGACGTTCGACCTCGGGCTCTCGCTGTTCAAGCTCGGTGAGCAGTACGGCCGCCGCTTCGGCGAGGAGGAGATCGACGCCGGCGTCGACGAGCAGACCCGCGCGCTGCGTCACGCGCAGATCGAGTGCGCGCGACGGGTGGTCGAGGCGATCGCGGACGACCCGAGCGTGCCGCTGGAGCTTCGCGCCCGTGCCCGCTATCTCGAAGGGAACCTCGCGTTCCTCGACGGCGACTACGAGGGCGCGGTGCGCGCGTACGACCGCGCGCTCGTCCTGGCTCCGGGGCAGACCGGCGACGCGGGCGATCCGGTCGGGCGTGACGCGGCGTGGAACCGCGCGATCGCGCTCCGTCGCATCGAGGACAAGAAGGACGCCGGGCAGGACGCGTCGCCGGACGCCCAGGACTCGGGCCAGGATGCGCGACCCGACGCGCCGCAGGACGGCGGGCAGGACGCGCACGACTCCGGGTACGATGCGGCGAGCGAGGGCGGGGGAGGCGACTCCGGCGGGACCCCGGACGCCGGCTCCGACGGTGGAAGCGATGGCGCTTCACCGCCGCCGCCTTCCCCGGAGGGGGGCGCCGAGCCGGACGGCGGCAGCCAGCCGCCCCCGCCGACGACGAGCGAGGATGAGCGCATGCTCGATCAGCTCGAGAGCGCGCCCACGCTGCAACAGGAAGAGGCACGGCGCGCGGGCAAGAAGCGCGTCCGCGGCATGGCGGACAAGTGACGCGATGAGGAGGTTCGCGCTCTTCCTCGCCCTGGTCGCGCTCTTCTTTGCTCCACCGTCCGCGCGCGCGCAGTCGGCGCCGCAGATGAGCGTCCAGTCCGACGCCGACACGGTCGGCGTGGGCGACATCGTCCACCTCGAATTCACCGCGCAGAGCGGCGACGGGATGCCGACCGATCCCCAGCCGGGCGCGACGCCGGGGTTCGTCGTCCGCGGCCAGAGCTCGTCGCCGTCGCAGACGCACATCAGCATCAACGGCAACCGGATCGACCGCTTCGGCCTCACCGTCGACTGGGCCCTGCAGGCGCAGCGGGTCGGCACCTTCACCGTCGGGCCGCCGACGGTCCTGGTCGGCGGCACGCGCTTCTCGGCGCGCACCGTGAACATCCACGTCGTCCCGGCCGGGCAGGGCCCGCAGCGGCCGTCGCAGCAGCAATCGCAGCCCCCCTTCCAGAATCCCGCCCCGTTCGCGCCCTTCCAGCAGGGCCCCGGCTTCTCGCCGTTCGACCCGTGGCGCGGCCTCTTCCCCGGCATCGACCAGGGAGCGCAGCCGTCGGTGACGACCGACCCGCGGCTCGCGCTCGACGCGCCGGCGGGCGCCTTCTACTTCCTCCACGCGGCGATCGACAACCCGACCGCGGTCGTGGGACAGCAGGTCACCTACAGCGTCTACGAGTACCTCGACGAGGGAGCCGGCCAGAGCATCGAGGTCGACCCGGCCGACGTTCGCGACCCGGGCGCCGCCGAGTTCGTGAAGCACCCGCTCCTCCGCGACGACCAGGAGGCCATCCTGGTGGGCTACGCGCAGGTCGGCGGGCGCATCTGGAAGGTCAACCTCGTCCGGCGCTGGGCGCTCTTCCCGCTCCACGCGGGCGACCTCGTCATCGGTCCCATGAGCGTGACGCTCGTGCGCCCGCGCAGCGCGGCGGGGTCCAAGCGCGCCACCGACGCCCTCCGGATCCACGTCACGGAGCCGCCCGCGGCGGGGCGCCCCCCGGGCTACGCGCTGGGCGACGTCGGGCGCTTCGCGCTCGCGGCCCAGGTCAACCCGAGGGACCTCGAGCAGGGCGGCGCGGTCGGCGTGCACGTCGAGCTGTCGGGGACGGGCAACGTGCCGGCCGCCATCGCGCCTCCCGTGAGGACGGGCGTCGAGTGGCTCGCCCCGGAGCTGCACGAGCAGCTCGGGAGCATCGGGCGCGAGGCGACCACGTTCGGCGGCAAGCGCACGTTCGACTACGTGGTCCGCGTCCACCGCGCGGGCGACGTCGATCTCGGCGAGATGGCGCTTCCCTTCTGGGACCCCGAGCAGAAGCACTACGCCGTGGCCCGGGCGACGCTGGGCGTCGTGCACGTGAAGCCCTCGGCGGTCGCGCCCGCCGCCTCCGGCGACGCGCCGGACCAGGAGATGCTCCCGGGCCTCCCTTCTCCGCGCGATGCGCTGGAGGGGACGGCGCCGGCGCACGCGCACCTCGACGACAACCGCTTCTTCTGGCTGCTCGGCGTGGGATCGTGGCCGGTGGCCTTCGGGTTCGCCGTCGCCGGGACCGCCGCAGGACGCCGGCTGGCGAGGCGCTGGCGAGCCAAGAAGGCCTCGCCGGCCACGGACCTGAAGGACCGTATGAGCGCCGCGAACGCGGCGTGCCGCGGGAAGGACGCGCGCGCGGTGGATGCGGCGGTCGCCCACGCCCTGGAGGCGGCGGCGATCGCGCACGCCGGGGTCAACGTCCGCGGCGCCGTCGGCGACGAGGTGATCGTGCGCCTCGAAGGGGCCGGCGTGGCGCGGGATGCGGCGTCGCGCGTCGCGGAGCTGCTGCGGGAGTGCGAAGCCGCCCGCTTCGCGCCGGACGCGGCGGACGTTCTGGCGGCTCGCGACCGCTGGCAACGGGCCCAGGGGGCCATCCGCCAGATGGAGAGGCGATGATGCGCCGGGGGCTCGTCGTCCTCGCGTTCGCGCTCATC
>JBEKGQ010000534.1:0-5355 GCA_050012715.1 Polyangiaceae bacterium | reverse complement strand
CACCCGTCCGGGACGCCGAGGGTCCGGTGACGAACTTCGTGGGCGTCCAGACGGACGTGACGGCGCGGCGGCAGCTGGAGGCGCAGTTCCTCCGGGCCCAGAAGATGGAGGCGGTGGGCCGCCTGGCCGGGGGCGTCGCGCACGACTTCAACAACATCCTGTCGGTGATCCTCAGCTACGCGGAGCTGATCGCGAGCGACCTCAAGCCGGCGGACCCCATGCGCGCCGACGTCGAGGAGATCCGGACCGCGGGCCTGCGTGCGACGGAGCTCACCCGGCAGCTCCTCGCCTTCAGCCGGCAGCAGATGCTGCAGTCCAAGGTGCTGAACCTGAACGAGGTTCTGGCCGGAATGGAGAACATGCTCGGGCGTCTGCTCGGCGCCGACATCAAGGTGACGATTCTCCCGGCGGTGGGGCTCGACAACGTCAGGACGGATCCGGGCCAGCTCGAGCAGATCATCATGAACCTCGCGGTCAACGCGCGCGACGCGATGCTCGGGGGCGGCCAGTTGATCCTCCGGACCGCGAACATCGACCTGGACGAGCGCTACGCCGACACGCACGACGACGTTCGCCCTGGCGCATACGTGGAGCTCTCGGTGAGCGACACCGGAGCGGGGATGGACGAAGCGACGCTGGCCCGCATCTTCGAGCCGTTCTTCACGACGAAGGACCCGGGAAAGGGAACGGGGCTCGGCCTCGCGACGGTCTTCGGGATCGTCAAGCAGAGCGGCGGTCACATCGTCGTGCGCAGCGAGCTCGCCCACGGGACGACGTTCGAGATCTACCTGCCGAAGGTCGCGGCCAAGGTCGACGCTCGCGCTCCCGAGTCCATCCCGCCGGAGACGGAGAGCGTCGGTACGATCTTGCTCGTCGAGGACGAAGAGCAACTGCGGAGCATCGCCCGGACCATTCTTCGACGGCAGGGCTACGTCGTCCTGGATGCGCCCAACGGCGGCGAGGCGCTCCTCATCTGCGAGCAGCACGCGGCGACGATCGACCTCCTGCTCACCGACGTGGTCCTCCCCAGGATGAGCGGACCGCAGCTCGCGGAGCGCCTCGCGACGCTGCGGCCGGCGATGAAGGTGCTGTACATGTCCGGCTACGCGGACGATGCGATCCTGCAGCAAGGCATCCTCGACTCCGGCGTGGCCTTCCTCCAGAAGCCGATCACACCCACCTCGCTGTCCCGCAAGGTGCGGGAGGTTCTTCGCGGATCGGGCGAGCGACTCGAGGTGGGTTGGAGAGGCCCCTGATCGCGTCGAAGGAGGTACGTCAGGCGTTCGCCGCGTCACCGGTCCGCTTCCCATCGGGCACGGCTCGCTTTTCGCCCGGGGTGCCCTCGAACTCGAGGACCACGCGCGACGGCACGTCGCCATGCTGAAGGCGGTCGAAGATCTCGTTGATCGACGACAGGGCCCGCACCTCGATGTCCGCCTTGACCTTGCCCTCGGCGGCAAAGGCGAGCGCCTCAGCCATGTCGGCGCGGGTGCCGACGAACGAGCCGCGGATGGTGACGCAGCTCGCGACGACTTCGAAGAGCGGGACCGGGAATTCTCCCGGCGGGAGCCCGACGAGGACGCACGTCCCGCGCTTGCGGGTCATTCCCACGCCCTGCTTGAACGCGCCCAGCGACGGCGCCGTGATGAGGACGCCGTGCGCTCCGCCGTCCGTCCCCTTCTTGACGGCGGCGGCCGGATCGCCTTCGGCGGCGTTGATCGTGAGCTCGGCGCCGAGGCGCTTCGCGTGGGCGAGCTTGCCCGCGTCGATGTCGACCGCGCACACGCGGAGTCCCATGACCTTGGCATACTGGATGGCCAGGTGTCCGAGGCCACCGACGCCCGAGATGACGACCCACTCACCCGGCTTCGCCTCGGTCTGCTTGAGCCCCTTGTAGGTGGTGATACCCGCGCAGACGAGCGGCGCCGCATCGCGCGCCGCGAGGCCAGCCGGCACGTGGGCCACGTAGCCTGGGTCGGCGAGGATGTACTCGGCGAAGCCGCCGTTCTTCGTGTACCCGCCGAACTCCGCCTTGTCGCACACCGTTTCCCAGGCGGCGAGGCAGTGCTCGCAGTGACCGCACGCCGAGTAGAGCCAGGGCACCCCGACACGGTCGCCCTCCTTCACGACGGTCACGCCCGAGCCGACGGCGGCGACGAGCCCGATGGCCTCGTGGCCGGGGATGAACGGGAGCGTAGGCTTCAGCGGCCAGTCACCTCGCGCGGCGTGAAGATCGGTGTGACACACCCCGCAGGCCTCCGTCTTGACCAGGATCTGCCCCGGTCCCGGAGACGGAACCTCGCATTCCCGGAGCACGAGTGGCTTTCCGAACTCCACGACGAACGCGGCACGCATCTTCTGGGACATGGGGGTCCTTCCTTCTTCTCGGGGCTCGGGTTGCAAGAGTCTGACCGTGCCTCCGAACCTCATCTTCGGAACACGTGGCACCCCGTGCAGACCTGGGCGCCGAGCTCGTGGTTGCGCTTGTCCGCGTGGCAGCTTCCCGTGCAAGTGACACGGTCGTCGTGGGGCGGCTCGTGAGGCGATGCGTGGCAGCTCGCGCACGCGGTGTGGCCTGGGGCGGTGTGGAGCGCAGCGAGCGTGGCGGGCGCATGGCAGGTCGTGCAGGCGGGGGGAGCCGCAACCCCGCCGGGGCCGTGCGGGCGATGGCAGCTCGCGCATCCACCCTGGAGGTTGCCGTGCGGCTCGCCGACCTTCTCCGCGTGACACGACGCGCACGTGGGCGTGGGTTTCCCGGCGTGCGGCTCGTGGCATCCGACGCAGCGCTGATGGCCGGCGGGCGCCGACTTCTGCTCGGCGGCGTGGCAGGTTCCGCAGGCGACCGGCGCCGCAATGCTGTGCACGACCGACGCGCCGTGGCACGACGTGCAGTCGGCGTGACCGGGGTTGGAGGCCGCGAGCATCGTCTCGCGCCCGTGGCAGTTGCGGCACAGCGTCTTCTCGTCGAGGCCTCCGAAAGCGTGAGGCTGGTGACAGGCCTCGCAGGCGATGCCGCCCCGGTGCGCGCCCGTGTCCGAAGCGGCGACCATCTTGTGGCAGCTCGTGCACGTGGCGGCGACGGCGACGGGATCGTCGCCGTGGGGCGCATGGCACGTCGTGCACGCGGCTGCGGTCCCGTGGCTCACCTGGATGCTCTGGTGGCATCCGGCGCACGCGGCGACGGCCTTTCCCGGAGCGTGCGGGTCGTGGCAGTTGAGGCAAACGTCGTGCGCCGGGACTTCGCGGCCGAGCAGCGTCGTCTTGGGGCCGTGGCAGCCGATGCAGGCGCTGTCGCTCGCGACGAAGTCGTGTGGCTGGTGGCAGCTGAGGCAAGCGTCGTGGGCCGCCGGGTGCGGCTCCTTCGCTTGCACGTGGCACGACGCGCACATCGTCGTCGCGGCGGCCGCTGGCGCGTGACCAACGTGGCAGTCCTGGCACCCATTCGACGCGGCATGCCGGGCGTGCTTCGTGTCGCGCTCGTCGTGGCAGCCGGTGCACGTGGCGGGAACGATGGACGGCGTCTGTTCCAGGCGGTGGCACGTCGCGCAGTCGATCGTGGCGTGCTGCACGATGGCCGGGAGACCTCCCTGCGTGCTGGCGTGGCAGCCGATGCACGTCGGTTCGGTCTGCCCGAGCGCGAACGCATGGCACGTCAGGCACCCGGTCGCGCTCGACGGGCCGCGGTGGTGGGGGCTCGCGGCCACGCCCGCGTGACACTTCGCGCAGACCGCCGTGCCGGGGTTCTTGAAGCCGTCGCGCTCGAAGTCGTGGCAGTCGTGGCACTCGGCCTTCTCGCCACCGACGTGCGTCTGGTGCCCCGGCGTCAGGCGGTACTCGGCCCACGACGCGGGGACGAGCTCCGGCGGAACGCCCTTCGGCCCGCGCGGCCAGAGCTTCACGAGCACCAGGGCGCACGTCGCGACGACGAGCGCGGTGGCGGCGAGCCCCCAGACGACCCGCCGGGCGAGCCGGGTCACGGACCGACCCCGTGGCAGAGACGACACGGGAGATCGTGGTGCTCGTCCTTGTGGCTCGTGAAGCCCGGTCCGTGCGGGTTGCCGCCCGGCCCGCCGACGGTGTGACAGCCGACGCACAGTTGCTCGCCCGCGCCGCCGTGGCAGCCCGCGCACGACACGGGATCGATGCGCGCCTGCACCCCGTGCTCTCCGTTGGCCCAGCCCGGCGGGTGCGGGCTGCGCGCGGTCGTCCCGGCGACGTTCTGTCGCGTGTGGCAGTCGACGCACGAGCTCTCGCTGTGGCAGGTCGTGCAGACTCCGGGGTCGGCGCGCGCCTCGTCGGCATGACGAGCGGCGAAGCCGGCGCGATGAAGGCCGGACAGGCTCACGTCGCCGAGGGCCAGTTTCCAGGGAAGGGCGGGGACCGTGCCCTCGCCGTGACACGACGCGCACTGCCGGTCGGTGTGGCAGCTCGCGCAGAGATCGCGCGCGCTCGCCGCACGCACGCCGTGCTCGCGCACGAAGTCTCCGTCGTGGACGAGGTGATCGTCCGGCGGCACGCCCTCGTCGCGCAGGTCGACGTGGCAACCACCGCAGTCACGCATCGTCCATTGCTCGCGATGCTGGTGACACCCGAAGCAGCTCGCCATCGTCGGCAAGACCGATCGGGGACGACTCTCGGCCACCTGGGTATGGCAGCGGACGCAGTCGCCCCGGACCGCGGTCATGTGGGTCGGATGCTCGAAGCGAAGCTGCGCGCGCGCGAGCTCGGCCGCCTCACGTACGTAAGGCTCGCCGTGGCAGCTCGTGCAGGAGCGCTCGTCGTGAGGCTTCTCGTGGCAGTGACGGCAGACGGCGTCGCTGGGGACGTGCAGCGGCCCGGTCTCCCCGGCCGACACGTCCGCGTGGCACTCGACGCAGTTGATTCCCTTGAGGACGTGCACGCGGTGCTCGAACGGGTGCGCCCCGGAATCGCGCCGCAGGCCGAGGACGCTCGCGCAGGCGGCGAGCGCGAGGGCCAGGAGCATCACGAGCGTGAGGCGAGCCCTCATCGGGTCCCCGGGTACTGGCCGCCGCTCGTGGGGTTCGGAGAGGGACCGCCGAGGGCGTACGTGAGGCGCAAGAGCGCGTCGGCCTCGTAGCGGTGCAGCGGCGTCGACGAGGCTTCGAGGGCGCCGGCGACCTCCCAGCCACCGAGAGACCGCCAGGAGAGGGCCGAGAGGCCCCAGGGCCATGCGGCGCCGCGCCCGTCGGGCTGGTCGGGTACGACGATCTCGATCTCCGAGGAGTAGCGAAAGCCCTTCCCGAGGGGCACGGCGCCGATGGCGCGCACCCCCGTCCACTGCGTGCCCGGGACGTCCACGCGGCGCACCTCGAGCCCGAGGCTCCCGGCGCCCCG
>JBEKGQ010000533.1:0-5373 GCA_050012715.1 Polyangiaceae bacterium | reverse complement strand
TCTTCATCGGCGCCATGCTCCTCGTGACCCACTCGACGATGGTGTCCTGGGTCGTCTACACGACGACGTACTCCTTCGGCTGGGCCGATGCCTCGCGCGCCGCGCTCGCGACGCTCTCGGTCGTCCTCGTGCTCACGCGCCGCAAGGACGACGCGCGCAAGACCCGCCGGAGCCTCCTCGGCGGCGGCGCGCTCGTGGCGTTCGCGATGCTCTACAGCCACGACTTCGGCCTCCCGGCGATGCTGGCGACGCTGGTCGGCATCGGCTCGGAGGTGCTGTGCCGGCGCGGGCCGCCGTGGAAGGCGCGCGCGCGCGCCGCGCTCCGGAGCGCGGGCGTCTACGGGCTCGGGTTCGTCCTGGTCGCGGTGCCGGTGCTCGCCGTCTACGCGGTGAAGGGCCGGCTCGGGGCGTTCTTCCAGGGCTACCTCTGGACCATCCAGGTCTCGAGCAGCTCGGCGCCCTTCCAGGGCAAGGCCTGGTTCGTCGATCGCGGGACCTTCACCTCGTACGCCGCCCTCACCGACGCGGCGTCGGAACAGTCGGTCGGCGCAGTGGGCGCGCGCACGCTCGACTACGTCCTCGGTCCGGCGTTCCCGCTCCTCGGCCTCGCGCACGTCGTGGTGGCCATCCTGCGCCGTCGCTTCGTGCAGCGGACGGCGCTCGTCGCGGGGCTCTCCCTCATGGGCGCGATGACGCTGCACCACGCGTTCCTCGCCGCGGATCCCTGGCACATCGACAACGCGTCGACGCCGGGGCTGGTCCTCCTGGTCGCCCTCGCGGCGGGTGCGCGACGCCTCCACCTGCGCCTCCGGGGGCGGCACGTCCTGCCCGTGGGCGCCCTGTGCGCCGCGTTCGTGCCCGTCGCGTGGCTGGCCATCGGGGCCGCGAAGCCGCTCAACACGCGCCTCGCGAGCATCGCCTCGGGCGAGGAGCGGCCGTCGGTGGGCCCAGCGTACCGGTACGACGGCGTCCCCCGCGCGGGCGACGTGAAGCTCGCCAAGGAGCAGCTCGCCATCCCGCGCTTCGTGCGGGAGCACTCGCAGCCGAGCGACCCGGTCTTCTGCACGACGTGGCTCCTCGGCGGCGGCACCGAGGCGTTCCTCTCGCAGCGTCGCAACCCGACGTCGTTCGACAAGCCCGACGAGGTCGCCTCGGGGCTCCTCCAGCGGCGCGCGCTCGCCGAGCTGCAGGCCGATCCGCCGCTCTTCGTCGTCGGCCACCACTTCGACGAGCTCGGCGGCGACGTCGCGGCGTACATCAAGAAGGGCTGGCACGACTCGGGCTTCCCCGACGACCCGCGCATCCTCGAGCGCAACCGCTAGGAAGACGGCCGCAGAGCCGCTGAGACGCCGAGCAGAGAGGGATTGGCCGCAGAGGCGCGGAGGCGCGGAGGACCGGCGTGGTGCCTGAAGAGAGTGGATTGGCCGCAGAGGCGCAGAGCCGCAGAGAGGACGGGGTTTTGAGCTCACATAACTCTCTGCTCTGCGTCTCTGCGTCTCTGCGGCCAATCCTCTCCTTCCACTTGGCGTTGAGCCGGTTCTCTGCGCCTCCGCGCCTTTGCGGCCAGTCTCTCTCTCCCTCTCCGCGGTGCGAACGTTCCCAGGACAATGGTGCTAGGTTCGGCCACCGGATCGGCCGTCGCATGCTCGCCCGCGTGAAAGACTCGACGACGCGCCTCGTCCTCGGCGCGGCGCTGCTCGTGGGCACGGGGTACGGCGTCTCGGTCGCGCTGACCGCGCTGCGGCTGAACGAGCTCGGGTTCGGCAAGCCGGCGATCGGCTCGCTCGCCGCGGTCTTCGCGAGCGGGATCGTGCTCGCGTCGCTCCCGATGGCGGCGCTCGTGCAGCGCTTCTCGGCGAAGACGGTGCTCGTCGTGTCGCTCGTCGGGTACGCCGCGTGCGTGGGGGTCTTCCCGTTCCTCGTGTCGTGGCCAGCCGTGTCGGCGACGCGCTTCCTCGACGGGGCGTTCTCGGTGGCCACCTGGGTCGCGTTCGAGACGGTGCTCCTCCGGCGCGCGGAGGCGCACCAGAAGGCCTACGTGATGAGCCTCTACGCCATCGCGTTCGCGTCGGGGTACGTCCTCGGCCCGCTCCTCGCGAAGGGCATCGCCGCGTTCGCCCCCATGCGCATGGCGTTCCTCGCGTCGTCGGTGCTCGCGCTCGCGGCGTGCGGCCTCGTCGCCGCGCGGCTCGAGCGCCGGTCGGCGGAGACGAGCGTCGCCGGCGCCTCGGGGGAGGGCGCGGGCGGCTCCCCGTCGGGCGCGCCTTCGTCGGCGCGGGAGCTCCTCCGGCGCATCCGCACGAGCCTCTTCGGCACGTTCTCCTACGGGTACTTCCAGGCGTCGGTGGTGCTCTTCCTGCCGCTCTACCTCATGGAGCAGAAGGGCGTGAGCGAGTCGCGCACGATCCTCATCCCGGCGTGCTTCGCGGCGGGGATGCTCCTCTTCTCGAACGCCGCGGGCAAGCTCGGCGACCGCGTCGGGCACCTGCTCGTCATGCGGAGCCTCGCCACCGTCGGCGCGGTCATGATCGCGTGCTTCGTGTGGCTCGACTCGTTCGCGCTGATGTGCGCGGCCATCTTCGTGGCCGGCGCCACGCTCGCCGCCATCTCGCCGGTGAGCCTCGCGCTGCAGGGGGTCGTCGTCGAGCCGGCGTCCTACGCCCGCGCCAACTCGTTCTACAACGCGGCGTACGCGGCGGGCATGCTCGTGGGCCCGCCGGTCTCGAGCCTCTTCTTCGCGCGCTTCGGCGGCGGCGCGATGCTCGGCCAGCTCGCGGGGCTGTGGTGCGCGTTCATCGCCTTCACCGCGGTCTTCTGGCGGGACGACCCGGCGGCCCGCCGTCGAAAAGACGAAGCCCTGCTTCCCGTGAGGGAAGCAGGGCTCCGATCATCGACGCGCTGAGCGGTACGGGCCGCTTACCAGCGACCGCCGCCGCCACCGCCACGGCCGCCGCCGTGGCCGCCACGGCCACCGCCGCCGCCGCCACCACCACCGCCGCCACCGCCGCGGTTCTGGCGCTCCTCGGCCTCGTTGACCTTGAGCGCGCGCCCGTCGAGCATCGCGCCGTTCATCTCGGCGATCGCCTTCTGGGCGGCCTCGGAGGAGCCCATGGTGACGAAGCCGAAGCCGCGGGACTGACCGGTCTCCCGGTCGGAGACGACGTGAACGTCCGTGATCTCGCCGAACTGCGAGAAGGCCTGACGGACGGTGTCGTTGGTGGAGTTGAACGAAAGATTGCCGACGTAGAGACGGTTACCCATTGGATTCTCGATTCTCAGACTGCGGCTCGGGAGAAGGCCAACCATCCAACGAGCCGCCGGGGATTGGAGGGGGGCCGCGGAGGCCATCCTCCGCGCACACGCGTCGTTGCCAAGTTCGCAGCGAGCTCCGCAATCCCAGAAAACCGAGACAACGTCGTCCGTCGTGACCGGTGAACGTCTGTGAGTGCCCGTACCGTACACGTTGCCGGAGAAGATGCAAGGCGACCGCGGAGCAGCAGCCTCTTCGGCCAGCTCTACCGCTGATGGCCCCGGCGCTTTGTGCGATCATTCGCTTTCCGTGCGCATCCCTTCCCTCGCTTTGGTCGTGGTCGGGGCCCTCCTCGCCTCCTGCGCCGTCGACACGATTCCCTCGAGCCTGCAGGCGACGCCGCCGGGGAGCGGGCCGCAGGTGGTCTTCGACGTCTTCCAGCAACCGCTGCCGGACATTCCGCTCCCGAACGACTTCGCGACGTTCCCCGACCCGACGAGCCGCACCGGCCGCCGCATCAACGCGAGCCTGGTCGCGCCGACGAGCATGGATCAGGTCGCGCGCGCGCAGCTCGACGAGGTCGAAGGCTGGGGGACGACCGCGCCCATCACGGTGCACATCGCCGCCGAGGCGGGCGCCGATCCGCGCGTCGCCGCGGTCGACCTGACCGACCTCTCGCTGCGCATGCAGAACCCCGACTGGGACACCACCGACGATGCGGTCTACGTCGTCAACCTCACGACCGGCGTCCCCGCGCTGCTCGACGTCGGCCAGGGGAACTTCCCCATGACGATCGTCGACTCGACATCGTACTACCCGAACGACTCGCACGCGGGCTCGAACAACCTGCTCATGGAGACGGTCGAGGAGGGCGCGGGCCTCGGGCCGGCGGACTACCGGCCGTCGCTCGACCTCGACTTCGACGGCGTCCTCGATCACCCCGACACCCTCGGACCGCTCGCGCCGGGCGGCATCGAGGGGGTCGACGATCTGATGACCTGGTACGAGCGCCAGAGCGACACGTTCATCGTGCGCCCGCTCCTGCCGCTCGACGAGAAGACCGAGTACGCCGTCGTCATCACCGACCGCATGCACGGGCCCGACGGGCAGCCGGTACGCTCGCCGTTCCCCGAGGTGTACCACCCCGCGCAGCGCGCGAGCGTGCAGCACCTGCAGACGATCCTCGAGGATCCGACGCGCTCGAACTACTACGGCGACATCGCGGGCAGCGGGCTCACGCACGTGGCCTTCGCGTGGACCTTCACGACGCAGCCGGTGCAGGAGGACATGCTGCTCCTCCGCGACGGCCTCTACGGGCAGGGCCCCTTCGGGTACCTCTCCGCGCAGTACCCGCCGAAGGTGGAGCTCTTCGAGGCCGCGGGCAAGGCGCTCGCCGCCTCGGACGAGCCGAGCGGCTGGCAGGGCCTCCCCGAGTGCGTCGGGCCGTCGCAGACGCCGTTCGTGGCGCACTGGGCCGACGCGCAGCAGGCGATCACGACGCTCCTGCCGCAGCTCTTCTCGCTGAGCGCGTCGCAGCAGCAGGGGCTCCTCGAGTCGCTCGAGGCGGTGGACTACTTCGTCGTCGGCACCTACGCGACGCCGTACCTCATCGGCGACCCGCAGTCGGTCGATCCCGACGACCACTACCACGCGAACTTCATGACCGGCCAGGCGAGCGTCCACACCGACCAGGGCCACTTCTGGATCAGCATCCCCAAGGCGACGGCCACCGCGAAGCAGCCGTTCCCGCTCGCCTTCTGGCACCACGGGACGACGATCTTCGACACCGAGATGTTCATCCACGCCGGGCGCTACGCGAAGAACGGCATGGCACTCATCAGCATGGATGCCCCCGGCCACGGGCTCTACATCGACCCCGGGCAGGCGTTCTTCCTCCGCGCGCTCCTCGACACGCCGTGCCTCGAGCCGTTCACCAACGCGATCAACTCGGGGCGCGCGATCGATCTGACCGGCGACGGGACGCCGGACTCGGGGGGGCTCATCTGGTCGGCGCACATCCTGCGGACGCGCGACAACGTGAGGCAGGCCGTCGTCGACGCGATGCAGCTCACGCGCACGCTGGCGTCGTTCGACGGCAAGACGCTGTCCGATCAGGACTACAA
>JBEKGQ010000532.1:0-5376 GCA_050012715.1 Polyangiaceae bacterium | reverse complement strand
TCCCTTCCGCGCACGTTCCCCTCCTGGGTCACGCTCATGACCGGGCGCCACCCGCACCACCACGGCATCCGCTCGATGTTCCCGCGCTGGGAGGAGCGCGCCCGCGACTTCGACACGCTCCCCGAGCGCCTCGCCCGCGCCGGGTACGCCACCGGCGTCACCTCCGACTACGCGGGCGACGTCTTCTCGCGAATCGACCTCGGCTTCGGCATGGTCGACGTCCCCGAGTTCGACTTCCGCCAGCTCGTGCGCCAGCGGGCCCTCGAGCGCGAGACGCCGCTGATGGCCGTCCTCCACTCGCGCCTCGGCCGCGCCGCGTTCCCGGTCATGCGCGAGATGAACGACGCCGCCGACCCCGCGATGCTCGCGCGCGACGCGGTGCGGGACATGCGCCGGCTCGAGGCGCGCGGGCCGTTCTTCCTCGTCGTCTTCTTCTCGACCGCGCACTTCCCCTACGCCGCGCCCGCGCCCTACTACCGCCGCTTCACCGACCCCGCCTACCGCGGTCGCTACAAGTACGACAAGCCGGTGGGCCTCGGACGCGACGCCCCGGCCGACGCCCGCGACGAGGCGCAGGTGCGCGGCCTCTACGACGGCGCCGTCGCCGCCATCGACGACGCGGCGCAGACGATCCTCGACGCGATGGCGAAGGACGGCATCGCGAAGAAGACCGTCGTCCTCGTGACCGCCGACCACGGCGAGACGCTCTACGACCACGGCCACGGCGCGGGCCACGGCGATCACCTGTTCGGCGACGAGGGGACGCACGTGCCGCTCGTCGTGGTGGACCCGCGCGTGTCGACCCCGCACCGCGAGCCGGGCATCGTGCGCGACGTGGACCTCGCGCCGACGGTGTACGCGCTGACCGACGTCGCGCCGCCGGGGGACCTCGATGGTCAGTCGCTCGCGCCGGCCCTGAAGGGCGCCCCGGTGCCGCCCCGGCTGGCGTACGCCGAGACGGGCCTCTGGTTCACCGAGGACATCCCCGGTCTGCCGGCGGAGATGCGCCTGCCGTACCCGGGGATCGCGCGCCTCAGCGAGGTGGACACGCAGCACGGCGACGAGCTCGTCCTGCAGAAGGCGATGCGCCCGCTCACCATCGTCGCGAAGCACCGCATGGTGCGCGACGACCGCTGGAAGCTCGTCTACGTGCCGGCCCGGACGGGCGTGCGGTGGCTCCTCTACGACACGCTGGCCGATCCGGGCGAGACGCAGGACGTCGCGGCCGCGCACCCCGACGTGCTGGCGCGCCTCCAGGGCGAGCTGTGGAGCTGGATGCGCCTCGACCCCGACATGACCGAGCGCGGGGGCTACCTCGTGCCGCGCGACGCCCACATCCGGAGCGCCGGGGACGGCGACGTGGGCCTCGTGCGCCTCGAGGGCGGCAACGAAGAGCCGCCGCCACCCCAGGCCACCCCTTGAGACGAGACTCAAAGGAGGAAAGGAGGGGAGGAGAGGAACGAGGGGATGGGGTCCATTGAGTCTCGGACAAGCCTTTCCTCCTTCCCTCCTTCCCTCCTTTGAGTCTCGTCTCGGCCCCGTGAAGGACTAGCGGAGGACGATCGTCGTCGCGCTGAGCGAGGGGAGCGTGACGTCGAGGGTGCACGTCGTCCCGCTGCAGCTCGGCGTCGGCGCGGTGCCGCCGACCGCGACGACGCCGGCCTTGCCGGTGACGAGCTGGTAGAGCGTCGCGGTCTTGACCGCGGGGCTGTTGGCGATGGTCACGGTGACGGTGACCGCCGCGCTCGTCTTGTTGATGCCGACCACGTCGACCGCGCTCGCGTCGTTCGAGTGCGCGAACGCGTACACCGACGTGTCCTCCACGTCGGTCGTCGTGGCGTTCACGGTGGTGTCGCCGACCGTGCTGCCTTTGCCGTCGTAGCTCCGGTAGAGGTCGTACGCCGCCACGAGGTAGTTCACGAGGGCCCCGTTGCTCGTCACCGTCTGCAGCGGCCACGCCGTCGCGGCGTAGACGCCCTCGCGGCCGAAGATGCCGAGGAGGTCGGCCTCCGCCACGCCGCCCTCGATCGTCGTCTCGCAGCCGGCGTTGTACTCGCTGAACGAGAGGCCCGGCGCCGCGGTCGCGTTGCCGCTGTAGGCGGTCGCGATCTTGCCCTGGAGGCGCGGGATCATCTGCCGAGGGTAGAGCGCGGTGTCGAAGTAGTCGTTCTGGCCCGACCAGCCGAAGTCGATGCTGTCGGTCTGGGCCGCGGTGAAGTCCTTGAAGCTCGGGTCCCAGAACATGCGCGGCACCTGGACGCACTGGGAGCTCGAGCCGTTCGACGTGTAGTAGTGGACGTCGAACCCGTCGATCAGCGGCTCCTTCGCGGCCGCCGACGCGGCCGCCATCTTGCCGAGGTAGTAGTCCGCGAAGGGCGTCGGCAGGTTCGGGTCGCTGTAGTCGCCCGCGTAGATGATGCCGTCCTGCGCCACGACGGGCCCGAAGGTCTTCGTCGTCGGCCACGCCTTCTTCACCGCGGTCGCGTACGTCGTGTTGCGCGTCACGATGTCGTCGAAGGTCACCGTCCCGGTCGTCCCGCAGCCCGGCGTGCCGGTATGGGGCCAGATCTCCGGGTGGGTGCTCGGCCAGTAGTTCGGCTCGTTGTCGAGCATGAAGACCACCGGCCCCGCGCCGGCGCCGTAGGTCACCTTCATGTAGTTCACGAACTCGTCCTGGTAGACCGCGCCGGTGGTGCTGACGGCGCAGCTGCCCGTCGTCGACGTGCAATAGGCGCTGCCCTTGCTCGGGTTGTTCGCGACGAACGCCGTGCTCGTCGGCGTCGTCGACGCGAAGACCAGGTTGCCGACGTTCGCGGCGTAGCCGTTGGCCGAGCCCGAGCTGCACGACGGCGTCCCCGGGCACGGCGGGCTCGAGCCGCTCCACACGTTGTTGGTCACCGCGCTCGACGCGACGTGGTCCACGATGGGCACCGTCACGAGCGACGCGGCGCCGAGCGCCTGCGCCGTGACGACCGACGGCGTCGCCGAGGTCACCGTTCCGGCCAGCGTCGCGCCCCCGCCCTCGTTGCCCTGCCAGAAGCAGTAGTCCGACGCGGAGTTGCCCTGGTTGTTGGTCCAGTTCCAGTCGGTCATCGCGTCGCCGCCCCAGCGGAGCATTCCCCACTTGGTCGTCTGGTTCCACGCGGCGAACGCGTTGACGCCGTAGACGTACGGCGAGATCGGCGTCGGCCCCGCCGGCGGCTGGAACTGCCGCGCCGGACCCTTGCTCATGTCGATGGCGAACGTCACCGCCCCCGGCGGGCCCGACGATCCGCTGCTCCCGCCGCTGCTGCTCCCGCTCCCGCCACCGCTGCTCCCGCTCCCGCTGCCGCTGCTCTCCCCCCCGCCCCCGCTGCTGCTCGTGCTGCTTCCCCCGCTCCCGCCCCCGCTGCCGCTCGTGCTGCCTCCGCCGCTCGTCCCGCTCGAGCCGCCGCCGCTGCTCGTTCCGCCGCCCCCGCTCCCGCCGCTGCTGCTCGCGCCGCCGTCGGGCCCCGTGTCCTTCGACGCCGCTCCCCCGGAGCCGCTGCTGCTGCAGTGCGACGAGGCGAGGAGGAGGACGACGGCGCTGGGGAGGAGGAGACGCGTTCGCATGGTCGTGCCCGGTGCGAGGCTCGTGCCGGCTGGCGTACCCGGCGGTTTCCGCGTTTCCCCGGCGGCGACCGTGGTGGGGCCGCCACGAGGCCCGGGCGCGTGCGTGGCGCGGACACCCCACCGCTCCCCCTTCCCATCGCCCCCGGTTGGTGTGCACTCTCTGCCTTCCGTGCTTCCCGCGTTCGTTCGCTGGCTGCCGCGCGTCGCGGTGGCGCTCCTCGTCGTGGCGGCCGCCCTCCTCGCCTGGCGCGAGGGCGGGGGCGCCGACAAGCGCACCCCTCCTCCTCGACCCGACACCGCGCCGGTCGCCGTCGCCGCGCCGGACCCGGGACACGGCGCGGAGGCCTACGAGGTCACGACGCGCCTCACCCAGCAGCTCGCGTCGGCGCGCCTCGACGTCCCCTCCCTCGGCGCGGCCGAGCAGTACCTCCAGCCGTACTGGCGCAAGATGCGCATCCCGTGGACGCCGCTCTCCGGCCTCGCCGCGCAGCTCGCGATGACCGTCTCGATGCGCACGAGCACCGGCCAGGAGGCGCAGTGGTCGGTCCTCGTCTCCGGCAGCGACACGTGGGTCCCCGAGGCGCGCGTCTGGAACATGAACGAGGGGAGCTTCGACCAGCGCGAGGCCATCCTCGCGCCGGCCCCGGCGACGCTCGCCTTCCCGCTCGACCTGCCGGCGAACGCGCGCCTCCGCGCCTCGCCCGCGATCCTCGCCGGCATGCCGACGACGACGGTGTTCGACGTCGTCCTCGTCGACGCCGCGGGCGCGGAGCACACCGTCTCGAAGACGCGCCTCTCCGGCGCCGACGCCAAGCGCTGGCTCGACGTCGACGCGGACCTCGCGGCGTGGGGCGGGCAGAAGGTCACTCTCCGCTTCCAGACCTCGAGCGACAAGCCGGCCGCGTTCGAGAAGCCCTGGTCCCCGCCGCACAACGACGACCCGGACGCCGGGCCCGCCGACGTACCGCTCGTTCCCGCCGTGGCGCTCGCCCTCTGGGGGGACCCGGTCGTCGTCGCCAAGAAGCCGACGCGCGTCCCGTACGACGTCCTCTGGGTGGTCGTCGACGCGCTGCGCCCGGACGTCGCGGCGTCGATGCACGACGCCGCGGAGGACGCCGCCGAGCTCGCCGCCCCGAGCACGCCGCTCGAGGCGCGCCTCCCGGCCATCCCGGGCCTCATGCCGGGCATCGACCACCTCGCCGAGCGTGGCGTGCGCTTCACCCACGCGTGGTCGGCGGGCTGCTGGACGCGCCCGGGGACCCTCGCGATGCTCACCGGCGAGCGGTCGAGCGAGCTCGGGATCGACACGAAGGAGTGGATCCTCACGCCGGAAGCGATCGCCCACTACTACGCAACCGAGCCGCCGCTCCTGCCGCTCGTCCTCCGCAAGAGCGGCGTCGAGACGGCGGCCTTCGTGAACAACTTCTTCATGGCCGGCTTCGTCACCGTCGGCCTCGACATGGGCTTCGAGCGCGTCACCGACTTCCGCTACCACCTGCGCGACACGGCGGACATCACGAAGGACGCGCTCGCCTGGCTCGACTCGCACGCCGGCAGCCGGTTCTTCCTCTTCGTGAACTACAACTCGCCGCACGAGCCCTACGAGCCGCCGAAGGCGATGCAGGCGCGCGTCCCGCCGCCCCCGGTCGGCCCGCACGACAAGCACGTGCGCGACTACATGGCCGAGGGCGCGAAGGACGACGCGGCGATCGCGACCCTGCTCGACAAGCTCGACGCGCTGGGCATCGCGCCGTCGACGATCGTGGTCGTCACGTCGGACCACGG
>JBEKGQ010000531.1:0-5381 GCA_050012715.1 Polyangiaceae bacterium | reverse complement strand
GGTGGTGCGGGTGGCGCTGGTGGCGCTTGCGCCCTCGCTGGCGAGACCACCGGAGGGCTCACCGCGATGGCGACCGCGTTGCTCGGCGTGGGTGCGCTCGCGGCGCGCCGACGACGACGCTGATTCAGTGCGGCGTCAGAGGCCCCAGACGACTCCGAGGTTCGCGGCGATGATCTCGACCGGCGGCGACGACGCTCCCGGCGTCGCGCTCTCGAGGAACCCGTTCGTCGCCAGCGCCTTCCCGGTGATGCCGACCCCGAGCGTCAGGTCGAGCCCGACCGACGCCGTCAGCATGTGCCTCCAGCCGAGCCTCGCCCGCGGCACGAAGACCGAAGCGTTCGTCCCGGTCTGGCTGACGTCCTTCGGCGTGAGCACGAGGTACTCGAACCCGAGACCGAGACCGAGCAAGAACTGGTCATTATACTGCGGGTCGAACGGCACCCGCAGCTCGTAGCCGAGCTGCGACGTCAGCCCCGAGATGGTCGCCACGTCCGTCGAGTTGAAGAGCTCCCACCCGCCTTCGAGGAAGAACGCGCTCCCCCGGCTCACCGAGTAGCGGAGCTGCAGCCCGACCGACTCGGACCAGGTCGTCGAGTCGCCGAAGCTGCTGCCCGGCGTGTTCCACTTCTGCTCCTGGAAGAACGGCGCGAGCCCGAAGCCCGTGCCGGCCCGGATCGACGACTGCACCTCGTCGTGGTCGTGCTCGACGGTCTCCATCGCGTCGCGCGGCGGGATGTCGTCGTTCACCGCGACCGTCGCTCCGCCCCCGCCTCCCGTCGTCACCCCCACCTTCACGGTGGCGGTGGCGGGCGCCTGGCTCGGCGCGACGGTCGGAGCATCGGGCGAATCCGTGGACTCGGACGAGTGGTGGTAGACGTCCATCTCCAGCCGCGCGAGGCGCTGGCGGATGCCCTCCGCGTCGGACGCGTCGGGCTCGGCGGTCACGTAGACGCGATAGTCGTCGATGGCGGGGTAGACGTTTCCGAGCCGCTCGTGACAGAGCCCGCGGTCCCGGTTCAGCGTCGGGTCGACTCCGTTCTGGAGCGCGATGTCGAAGTCGTCGAGCGCCGCGGCGCAGTCTCCGGCTCGCATGTGCGCCCGCCCGGCGCTGGCGTAGGAGTCGACGCCCAGGGATTCCCGGTGGAGGTTGAGCGGCTGCGGGTGATAGTCGCGCGACGGGTTCCCCGATGCGGGGGCCCCGGGTCGCCCTCCCTGCGGCGCCGATGACCCCTGAGGGGCGCCCGTCACCGCCGGAGCCGATGATCGTCCACCGCCGCCGCGCCGCTGCGCGCTCGCCGTACCTACCGCGAGCACGAGCGTGAGCGCGAGCACCAGCGCGCCCGCCGCTTTGCCATTGCGCATCCCTCAAGGGTAGAACATGCCCTCGGGGGAGACGAATTTACGGGTTGGTCAGACCGGTGCGCAGCGGGAAGCGCGCGGGCCCACGCGGCATCATCACCCGCGGCCCACCGGGGCCCGTCGGGCCGCCCGCCGTCGACGACGCACCCGTCGGCGCCGACGCCGCCGCCGCGGCCGATGCTGCCGGAGCCGCGCCGGGGACGGCCCACGTCACCTTCGCGAAGCGCGCCGCCTTGTGGAAGTTGCCCTGCCCGAGGATCGGCGACCACGCGACCCCGGCGTTCTGCTTCATCGCGTAGAAGTTGAGCCGCCACACCTCGCCCGGCTTCGGCGGGTGGTTCGCCGCCTTCGTGTACCCGGCCCACGGGATGGCGGCCTCGACGGTGTACCCGGTCGTCTTGCCGTCCGGGCCCTTGTTGATCTGGACCGCGCTCGTCAGCTTCGGGTCCCAGTCCTCGTGGCCGAACGGGCCGTCCGGGCCGCCGCTCGGCTGCTGGAGGGCGTCGAACTGCGACTTGAACACCTTGTTCTGCGGGTTGATCTGGAGCTCGTAGTAGTTCGTGTTGTTCCCGACCTGGTCGGGCTCGAGCATCATCTCGACGGTGTCCTTCGTCCACAGCTTGGGCTGGCCCGCCTTCGTGAAGTCGGCCGGCTGCGACTTGGCGTCGGTGAAGCCGGTGTAGAAGTCGGCCTCCTTCACGTCGATGAGGATGTAGAGCTTGTTGTCGTCCCAGAGGATCTTGGCCGACCCGTTGACCGGAAACGAGGTGTTCGGCTTACCCGTTCCCACATCGACGAAAGGGCCGGTGCTCGCCGCGCCCCCCCATTCGGGCTCGTCGCCCTTGCCGTCGATCTTGATGGCGTCGTTCTTCGCGGTCTTGTTCACGGTCATCGACGGCACGTCGTTCGAGGTGTGCTCCTCGGCGGCCTTCGGCGCGATGCCCGTCTTGATCTTGCCGACGATGGCGCTGTTGTCGCCGTCGTTCGGGCCGCTGATGATCCGCAGGCGCGCGTCGCCCTTCCAGATGCCGGTGAAGACCGAGATCTCCGAGCCGGTCACGTCGTCCGGCACCTTGTAGGTCTGCTCGTCGACGTAGATCTTGCCCTTCTCCCACCGCTCGGGCCCGAGCACCTGGTGGCTGCCGTTGCGCTGGTCGCGCAGGGGGCCGGCGAAGTCGAGGTTGCCCATCTTGCCGCTGCCCTCGTCCTTCGTGTGCGTGAAGAGCAGCCAGCCGTCGTCGAGCGGGTCGTCGCAGCGCCAGTAGTAGGTGATCTTCACCTCCTGCCCGGGCTTCGCCGTCTCGGGGTCGAACTTGTAGCCGATGAGGTGGATCTTGTTCTCGAAGTTGATGTCCACCTTGTGCTGCATGTCCGCCGGCGGGGCATCGAGGATGTAGGCCTTGAGCTTCTCCTTGTCCTCGGAGGAGAGGCCCTTGCTGCCGCCGACGCAGCCCGCGGCAAAGGCCGCCGCCAACACGATCGCCAAGAATCCCTGGGAACGACGCATGGCGGCCTTTTACAACGCAAGCCCGCCGGTCGTCGAGCCCTCCCCCGCCCCTTCAGCGACGGCTCTTTTTCCGGGCTTCTTTCTCGCGCTTGCGCTGGGCCTTCTTGGCGTTCTTTTCCGCCGTCGAGAGCGTCCGCATCTTCGTCATGCTGTCGCCGCCGCCCGCCCCGGGCATTCCCGGCATGCCCATGCCCGGCATCCCCATGCCCGGCATCCCCATCCCCGGAAACCCCATCCCGGGCATCCCCATCCCGGGAAGGCCCATCCCCGGCATGCCCGGGAACCCGCCCATCCCGGGCATCCCCCCGCCCTGCGCCATCTGCTTTCGCAGCTGCTTGGCCATGGCGAGGTTCTTCATCCCGGGGATCTTCCCCATCATCCCCATGTTCTGGCCGAGCCCCTCCATCATCTGCTTCATGAAGAGGAACTTCTGCACGAGCTCCTGCACCTGCGGCTCGGGCTGCCCGGAGCCCTTCGAGATGCGCGTCACGCGCGTCGGCTCGCGGATGAGGGCGTAGGGATCCTTGCGCTCGAAGCGCGTGAACGACTGGATGATCGCCTCGACGCGACCGAGCTCGCCGTCGTCGAGGTTCGCGCCGGGCGGCAGCATGTCCCCCATGCCGGGCATCTTCGCGATGAGGTCCTTGATCGACCCCATCTTCTGGATCATCCGCACCTGCTCGAGGAAGTCGTCGAGGGAGAACTGGCCCTCGAGCATCTTCATGGCCTTCTCGGCCGCGTCCTTCTCGTCGACGACCTCCTGGAAGTCCTTCATCAGGCCGACGACGTCACCCATGCCGAGCACGCGGCTCGCCATGCCCTCGGGCCGGAACTCCTCGAACTTGTCGAGCGTCTCGCCGACGCCGGCGAAGCGGACGGGCGCGCCGGTGACCTCCTTGATGCTGAGGGCCGCGCCGCCGCGCGCGTCGCCGTCGAGCTTCGTGAGCACGACCCCGGTGAGCCCGAGGCGATCGTGGAACGCCTTCGACGTCTTCACCGCGTCCTGCCCGATCATCGCGTCGATGACGAGGAGGATGTTCTGGGGCTCGACCGCCGCCTTGATGTCGTGAAGCTCCTGCATGAGCGGCTCGTCGATCGCGAGGCGCCCCGCGGTGTCGTAGATGACGACGTCGTGCTTGCCGCCGCCGCGCGCCTGCGCGAGGGCCTGCCGGCAGATGTCGAGCGGCGTCGCCCCCGCGACGTTGAACACCGGGATGCCGAGCTGGCCGCCGAGGATCTTGAGCTGCTCGACCGCCGCCGGACGCTGCATGTCGGCCGCGACGAGGAGCGGCTTGTGCCCCTGCTTCTGCAGGTAGCGCGCGAGCTTCGCGCACGTCGTCGTCTTGCCCGAGCCCTGGAGGCCCACCATCATGATGCCCGTCGTTTGCCCCTTCGGCGCGATGGTGAGCGCGGGGCCCTCGCCCGGCGACATGAAGGCGACGAGCTCGTCGTGGCAGATCTTCACGAAGACGTCGCCGGCGGCGACCTTGACCGTCTGGCCTTCCTGCTTCGCGCGCACGCGCACGACCTCGCCGAGCGCCTTCTCCTTCACGCGGGCCAGGAACGCCTTCACGACGCCGAGCTCGACGTCGGCCTCGAGCAGCGAGAGGCGGACCTCGCGCAGCGCGGACTCGACGTTCTGCTCCGTCAGCTCGGTCAGTCCCGCGAGGCGGTTTCTCGCGGCCTTGAACCCTTTGGCGAGGGCGTCGAACATGGATAGCCCGGCTTAGCACAGGCCATGCGGCCAGCCATCAGGCCCCGAACGCCACGCGGAGATCGGTGAGCCTCGCATCGCACCGCGCCATGCCGGCGCGACCGTCCTTCAGCAGGCGCTCGGCCTCGTCGAGCTTGCCCGGCAGAGCTGCGGCCTCGGGCGCGTCGGGCGCGAGACGCTTCTCTTCGATCTCGGCGAGCATGCGCACCACCTCGCTCTTCAGGGCGAGAGCCCGCGTCGTGGGCTCGATGGCGGCGAGGCACGCCTGCTTCGCGTCGCACACCCTCGCGTCGGTGCACGCGACCGCGGCGACGGCCTTGCCCTCGGTGTCCTTCGACGCGTCGTCGGCCCGTCGGTAGCGATCCACGGCGTCCGCGAGCGCCGTCGCCTCGCGCTTGCCCGGACCGCCGCACGCCGCGAACACCGACCCCAGACCGACGAGGAGCACGACGCCCCGGACGCTCATGTCCCGCGGCTCGGGCTTCTCAGGCCGGCGTCTGATCGAGGTGCGCCAGGATCGCGCCGGCGGCGCGCATCCTCAGCCACGCGTCGAGCCCCATCTTGGCGCCGATCGACGTGACGGCCGCCACCGCGAACAGCGCCGGCGCCGCGATGCCGCCCGTCACGGCGACGAGGAGGGCCGCCGTCGCGGTGCCGGCGGCGGTGGCGAGGGCGCCCGTCCCCGCCTCGCGCGCGACATGCACCGCGGCTTGCTTCTGCGTCATCTCGCCGGCACGAACCCCCTTCACCGCCTCTACGGTGGCCCAGCCGCCGTCGACGAAGGCGCCCATGGCCGCGGCC
>JBEKGQ010000530.1:0-5389 GCA_050012715.1 Polyangiaceae bacterium | reverse complement strand
GCGTGACCGCGATCCAGATGGACATCAAGATCGCGGGCCTCTCCCGCGAGGTGCTCACCCAGGCGCTCGATCAGGCGCGCGAGGGGCGGCTCCACATCCTCGACAAGATGCTGGCGACGCTCGCCCAGCCGCGGCCGGACCTCTCCAAGTGGGCGCCGCGCATCACGCAGATCAAGGTCAAGCCCGACCAGATCCGCCTCATCATCGGCCCCGGCGGAAAGACCATCAAGGGCATCATCGATCAGACCGGCGTCGCCATCGACGTGGAGGACGACGGGACGGTGAACGTCGCCTCGGCCGACAGCGACGCGGTCAAGAAGGCGCTCGACATCATCAAGGGCCTGACGACGGAGCCCGAGGTGGGCGCGACGTACAAGGGCACGGTCAGCCGCGTGGCCGATTTCGGCGCGTTCATCGAGATCATGCCGGGGACCGACGGGCTCCTGCACGTGTCCGAGATGGCGCACACGCGCGTCGACAAGGTGACCGACGTGATGAAGGAGGGCGACGCGGTCGAGGTGAAGGTCCTCTCGATCGACCGCGAGGGGAAGATCCGGCTCTCCCGCCGCGAGCTCCTGCCGTTCCCCGAGGGCCCCGAGGGCGAGGCGGCGAAGAAGCGCATGGAGCAGGCGCGCGAGCAGGGCGGACCCCCGCCGCGCTCGGGTGGTGGTGGTCGCGATCGTCGCGATGGCGGCGGCCGGGATCGGCCCCGCCGGTAGGCAGGGTCAATCGGGGGGGAGCGCTCGGAGCAGGACGTACCCGGCGCCGTTCGCTCCCAGCGGCAGGAACGCGGTGGCGGTGAAGTGCCGCGCGGTGACGTCGTCCGCCGCGAGGCGGGCGTCCACCGCGTGGCCGTAGGTGGCTCGTCGCCAGGCTTCGGTGCCTCCCTCGGGAAGACCGGCGGGGGCCCAGAGGAGCAGGGCGTCGGTGTCGCGCTCGAGGAGCAGGCGCGCGTCGATCCGCTTCGACGTGTGACCGCCGGGGAGCACCGCGATGGTCGGATCCGTCACGCCGCCGAGGTCGACGAGGTCGGCGTCGGTGGCGGCGCCGACCCAGCCGACGTCAGCCGACGCGACGTGACGGAAGCAAGCGAGGAGCGGACGTGCGGTAGCGATGAGGGCGGCGCGATCGCCCCCGACGCGACGGCCGTCGGTGCCTCCGCGCGCGACGAGCACGCCGCCGAGGGCCAGGGCGAGGAGCGACCGCACGCCCGTCGCCACCGGGTGGGCATGCTCGCTCGCCACCGCCGCCGCCCACGCGAGCGACGGCAAGACCGGGACCATGAGGCGCGCGTACGGCATCCAGTCGCCCCCGACCGCCACGAGCGCGACGACGTGGGCGATCCCTGCCGCGACGACCGCGAGCGCCGCCGGCGCGCGGCGAAGCGCGAGCGGCGCGAGCACCAGCATCGGGACGAGCGTGACGACGCACGCCGCGCCGGCGTAGGCCACGCCGTGCGCGAGGTCGCTCGGCTTCGCGAGGAGGGCGAGCGGCGCGGGGTGACCCCACGCCAGCGTCCGCGCGAGCGTGCACGCGAGGAACGGCGCCACCGCGAGCAGGCTCGCGCCGAGCACCAGCGCGGGTCGCGACCGCGCCGCGAGCGCGAGGCCCACCGCCAGCACGAACGCCCACAGCCCCAGCTCCGGACGGAACGCCGCCGCACCCCCCGCGACGACCGCCGCGAGGAGCGCGCGTCGCCGGAGGAGCACCGCCGCCGTGGCCAGCGACGTCGCCACCGCCGTCTCCATCCCGCTCACCGCGTACGCCGCCGCTGGCACCGACAGCGCCAGCGTCGCGAGAGCCGCCGCCCGCGCCCACGCCGGCGCCCGCTCCATCCCGCCCATCGCCGCTCCCAGCGCGGAGCCCGTCGCCACCCACGCGACGAGGCCCAGCGACTTCGCCGCCGCGAGCGCGCTCAGCGCGTCCCCCCTCGCGAGCGGCGCCAGCAGCGGCACCCACGGTAGCGGCGTCACTCCGTCGGTGCTCGGGCCCTCCGCGTTGAAGCGCCACCCCACGCCCGAGACGACGTGATGCGCGTAGCGCACCGAGATGAGCGCGTCGTCGACGGTGAAACCCCACATGAAAATCGCCGGGACGAGCGCGGCGAGCGCCCCCGCTATCAGCCACCTCCCGCGATGTCCAAGGAACGGCATGGACGTCGAAAAGTACGTCCATTGCCGCTCCCGTTCCTACGATTCATTCCTCGCCGCGCTCTTCCGCGGCCCGACCGAGAGACCGACCGACCGAATGCGCTTCGAGATCGTCGTCGCACCCCAGCCCTCCGACACCGACGCCTCGCCCCCGGCGCAGGCGCTTCCCCCCGTGCCCACGCTGCACGCGCTCCGCCCCGAGCGCCGCCGCCCCGCGCGCGCGCTGCTCGACGTCTTCATCGACGGCGCGAACGTCACCGCGCGCGTCCACGAGACGCACGGCGCCTTCGTCCTGCGGGACCTCGCCGCCGCGCTGGTGGACCTCGCCGCTCGCCCGCGCGGCAAGGCCAGCGTGCGCTTCTGCGACGAGCCCTGGGAGATGTGCCTCGACCGCTTCGGCGCCACCGCGTGCCTCAGCGTCTATCGCACCGGCCCCGAGCCGCTGGTCGCCATCTACGACCGCGCGGTGCCCTTCGACGACGTCGTCGCCGCGGCGCGCGAGGCCATCGACCGCCTCCTCGCCAGCGCCGACGCGCGCGCCGAGCTCCCGGGCGCCCGCGCCGAGCTCGCGTTTGCGGCCGAGCAGCTCCGCGCCCTCGCCCCCGTCGGCCCCTGCGACGGCGTGCGCGTCCCCGCGCCCGTCCCCATCGTCGTCGAGCCCGAGCGCGACGCGCCGCTCTCCTTCGGCGCCGAGTTCGCCATCCGCGAGGGCGCCCCCGACGCCTCCGACAGCCGCGACGCCGTCGAGCGGAGCGATCTGCACGCAATCCTCTTCCGCGGGCGCGTGCGCGCCGAGATCCGCGGCCGCGCCGTCGACCTCGGGGAGTGCCACCCCGTCCTCGTCGCCGAGCGCCTCGTCGAGCTCTCCCGCCGCGCCTTCGACGCCTGGGAGCGCGGCCTCCCGCTGAACGCCCGCGGTGACGCGGCGGGCGTCTCCGTCGGCGTCCGCGTCGGCGCCGACGGGCAGCTCGCGCTCACCCTCGGCGGCTCGCACGGCGACCCTCGCCGCGCGATGCACACCTTCCCCGCCCTCGGCGTCGCCGATGTCCTCGAGGCGGCGCTCGCCTTCGGGCGCTCCCTCGTCCGCGCCATCCTGCGGCGCGACCGGTCCCAGGGGGCAAACCTCCGTCTCGCGGCCCTCCGCCGCGCGCTCCGCGAGGGCACCGAGGCGCTCCGCGAGGCGACCCAGACCGACTCCAAGGTGAACCCCACCCCTGAGCCGTACCGCGCCTTCGCCGCCGCGCTCGACGAGGCTCGCCCCGCGCCCGCCACCGCGCCGCTTCCCGCGACGCGCCTCCGCTACGCCGCCCGCTGGCGCGCCATCGTGCCCGGCATCGATCTCCGCGCGACGTACCTCTGCGGCGACCGGCTCATCGTCGGCGCGTCGACCGAGATGTGGGCCCTCGATCGCGCGACCGGCCGCGTCCTCTGGCGCGTCGACACCCACCGCGGGACCAGCGTCGTCACCCCCGGCGGCATCGCCCGCCTCGGGCCCGACGGCACCCTCGGCGTGCACGACTTCGGCAACGGCGAGGTCACCCTCCGCACGCGCATCTCGCCCCGCACCGGCGGCCCCGTCGCCGGCGCCGTCGTGCACCTCCCTGGCCTCCCGCGGCTCGTCGTCGTCACCGAGGGCGAGCATCACCTCGTCGCCATCGACCTCACGAGCGGCGAGCCCCGCTGGCGCTGGTCCTGGGGCGGTGGTCGCGGCCGCGCCCGCGACGGAGCCCGCGCCGCCCCGCGCATGAAGCGCGCCGGGCGCCTCCTCTACGTCACCTGCGGCGACGGCTCCCTCACCGCGCTCGACGTCCTCAGCGGCGCCGTCGTCTGGCGCCTGCGCGACCGCCTCCGCTTCGCCACCCCGCCCACGGTGGTCCACGACGCGCTCTTCGTCGTCGCCGGCGGCGGCCACGGCGTCGCGCGCCTCTACTGCGTCGACCCGTTCTCGGGCGACGTGCGCTGGTCGGCCGCCCTCGCCGAGCCCACCTCGCCGTGCACCGTCGAGGGCCCGCCGCTCGTGGCCGACGACGCCGTCGCGGTGCCGGTGCGCCAGAAGACCGGCCTCGCCCTCGCCTCGTTCCGTCGCGCGAGCGGCGACCCGATCCCGGCCCGCGCGCGCCTCATCGCCCCCACCGGCACGTCGTGGCTCGCCGTCGACGACGCCTTCATCGGCAATACGCCCAGCGGGGAGCTCGTCGCCATCGGGGCGGGGGGCGCCGACGCCGGCGAGATGCGCTGGCGTCACGTGCTCGGGCCCCGCCCGCTCGAGGCGGACGTCCCGCGTCGCCTCGAGCCGGTGCTGCGGTGCGGCGCGCTCTTCGTCCCCCACACCGACGTGGCCGTCCTTCGCCCGCGCGACGGCGCCCTGCTCGGCACGATCGCCCCCACCGAGGCCATCCCGGATCTGCTGCGCGTCGACGAGAGCTGCAACGTCTACGTGGCCGAGGAGAGCGGGCATCTGGTGGCCTTCGGCGCGCTCCCGCGGCTGAGCCTCGTCTGACGGAAGCGGTGCGCCCGCTCGCGTCACCCGCGAAGGTTTTGCGGGGAGCTAGGTTCCGTGCGATCCTGGCCATTAGTGCGGGACCGACAGACGTGCGTCGGGTGCGGTAAGAAGTCCCCGGAGACGGAGACGAACTACACGCTCATCAGCGCCCAGTTCGGCTGGCGGCTGACGCGCTACAAGTCCCCCGAGGGCGCGCTCATCGTCGAGTGGCGCTGCCCCACCTGCTGGCGCGACTACAAGCGCGCGCGGACGACCCCCGCCGAGGAGCCGCCGGCGACCCGTCCCTCGCAACCGCCGGCTCCCACCCAGCCGCCGCTCCGCGCCACGCTCCCGAGGCCGCCGACGCCCTTCGAGTCCTTCCGCCCCCGCGCGCCTTCGACGCCCGACGCCAACGGCACGAGACGCCCTCCGACGGCTCCCCCGCCCATTCCCGCGCGACGCTCGACGCCCCCCGTGCCGATCGCCGACGGCACCGGCCGCCCTCCCCCGCGCCCCCCGCCTCGCGGCTCCCGCTAGGCGGACAACGCCCCCGGCGCGTCACGTCTTGGCGTCGGCGGTCTCGTCGCGGAGGTGGGTCTTCTCCTTGTAGAAGTAGGCGACGACGATGAAGAGCGCTCCGACGACGGCGATGAGGATGGCGAAGAAGTTGAAGTACTCCGGCCCGACGAGCCGGTAGGTCGACGCCTGCGCCTTCGCGCCGTCGTACGTCCCGGTGGTGGCCACCGGCTTCCGGTCG
>JBEKGQ010000529.1:0-5416 GCA_050012715.1 Polyangiaceae bacterium | reverse complement strand
GCCTGCGGCGGCGCCCGCGGGCCGCCTCGAAGCGGCGCTGCATCCGGCGATGCTCCGCGGGCTCGTGGGCGTGCTCTCGGTGACGCCGATGAGCGTGTTCATGCTCGCCTGGGAGTCGAAGCTCTACGTGGCGAGGACCTCGCTCGCCCAGAAGGACCTCGCTCCCTACCTGATGGCCAGCGCGGTCCTCTACGACGTCGGCGCCATCGCGGCCGGCGATCTGGCGAGCCGGATGGCGCGGAAGCGGGGCGACGGCGCTCCGCCGCGAGCCATCTTCGTCGGGGGAGTCGCGCTCGCGATCGCGGGGCCGCTCGTCCTGTCGACGGCCCACGTCCCGGGGCTGGTCCTCCTCGGCATGGGCCTGGGCGCGGTGGGCCGCGGCGCCGTTCTGCCGCTGGCCGTGAGCGACGCGCTCGCGCGCATGCCGAAGCGCATCGCGGCCGCGGCCGGCGGCGTCGTCGCTTCGGCGCACTCGCTCGCGTCCGTCGTCGTCAATCCGCTGGTAGGAGCGGCGGTCCAGCGAAGCGGCTACGTCGAGGTCGTGCTGGGCATCGCGGCGTGGACGTTGCCGCTCGGGCTCGCGTGGCTGGTCTGGCGGCCGCCGCCGCCCCCGGCGGCAGCCATCGAGGCGGCCTGAGCTGCTGGCGAGCGTACGATTACGCAATCGCCGACGCGAGCTCCGCGAGCTTTCGCGCCGTGTTCCAGTTGCGAGCCGTCCCGCGCGCGCCGAGGTGCTTCTCGATGACCGTGATCGTCAGCTTCGAGCGCCCGACCCCCTCCGGGTAAACGAGGTAAGCGTGGCGTCCGACCGTGTCGACCAGCTCCGGCCCCCGGATGGCGTCACGCAGCGCCTGCAGCTGTGCCTTCGAGGGCGCGGTCGCCAGCGGCATCAAGAGGAGGTGCGCGGGGTCTTCCTTTGCTTTCGCCGGGAACGGGTTGGCGGCGATCGCCGCATCCCACTCCTTCGTGCTGCGCACGAAGACGTCCGCCTGCAACCGGAAGCGCTTCTCGACCGCTCTCTCGACGAGCCCCTCGAGAGCCGCCGGCTGCTTCGCGCTCGTGAACACCGCGTTGCCGCTCTGCAGGAGGGTGCGCGGATCGCCGAGGCCGAGCTCCTCGAGCAGCTCGCGGAGCGAAGCCATCGAGAGCCACCGGCCGCCGACGTTCACGGCGCGGAAGAGAGCGATGTGGGCGGGCACGCCCGCGAGGATAGCCGGTTCAGCCTTCGACGAGACAGCTCGAGGCGTCCTCGCCGTCCTCGTTCCACCAGAAGAGCCGAGCGCTCGTCGATTCGAGGAGTGTCCGCTCGTAGGTGATCCACGACTCGACGTAGGGCGCGAACGGCATCCAGCGGCGCAGCTCGCCGCGGGCTCGGTCGTAGAGATGCAGCAGTTCGCTGTCGCCCATGGACGGCGAAACTGTAGGCCCGCATCGGCGCATGGAGTCGGGCTGGCACCCACGGTCAATCGTTTGGCGCGCAGGGTCACCGATCGAGACTGCCGGTTCGCTCCTTGCTAGACACACGACCATGTCTCCGTTCCGTCGGCTCGCGCTTCTCGTGGGCGGCGCGATCGTCGCCACGGGAGGCGCAACCGTGGCGCTGAGACGCACGCCAGGCCCTCCGCAGACGCACGCCGAGGAGGCGCCACAACCATTGCCCGCGGCCGAGCCCGTCGCCGACTGGTGCGCCCCCGGCTACGAGGCCATCGGGGGTGGCTGCTTCGCGCTGGCCGACGCCGCACGGTCGCCCCCGCCGCTCATCGTGTACCTCCACGGGCGCTACGCGCGGGACGCGGCCAGCGAAGAGGTGGACCGACAGCGTCGGCTCGCCGCGGCTGCCATCGCGAGAGGATTTGCGGTCCTCGCGCTGCGAGGCCGCCTCGGCGAGTGCACGTCATCGGAGCTGGCGTCCTGGTACTGCTGGCCCAGCAACGAGCACAACGAAGACGGCGCCGCGCAGGTCATCGCCTCGTGGGCAGGCGCGCTGGCCGAATCCCGGGCCCGGACGCGCTCGACGAGGACGTTCGTCCTCGGGTTCTCGAACGGCGCCTACTTCGCCGGCTTGCTGGCGACGCGCGGTCTCTTCGGTGCCGAGGCCTTCGTCGTCGCCCACGGCGGCCCGGTCGAACCGATCGGCGCGCTGGCCCGGACACCGCCCCTGCTGCTGCTGTCGGCGGACGACGACGTGGCGCAGGACGACATGATCCACCTGGAGCAGGATCTCGCCCGGGAGCGCTGGCCCCACGACAGCTACGCGCGCCCGGGAGTCCACGGCCTCACCGATGGGGACATCGAGGCCTCGCTCGCTTTCTTCGAGCGAGCGCACGAGCCCATGCCCCTCGAGCCACCCCTGCCGCTTCACCGCCCCGTGCACCACGCGCACGAGGCGGTCGCGGCACCGCCGACATCAGCGAGCGCCGACATTCCCGACGAGCCCGCGGCTCTCTGAGCCGCGCCGAAGGCGGGCGCGGCTCTCCTCAGCGTCGCGCGGGCGGGGTCGCGGACGCCCGTCGAATGAAGTCCGCGACGTTGTCGTGCAGTACTTTGAGCGATGCCTCGTTCGCGTAGATCATGTGCCCCGACTCGTAGAACGCGTACTCGATGTTCGCCTGGAGCCGATCCGGCATCGGCAGGTGGTGCATCTCGTAGATGCCCTCGTAGAACGGGGTCGCCAGGTCGTAGTAGCCGGCGTTGAGGAGCACCTTGAGGTTCGGGTTGTACTTCATGGCGCTGGCGAGGTCGCCGAGCACGTTGAGCCCGGTGCCGAACTGCGGGCCGCCCGCGCCGGGCGCCGAGTGCTCGAAGCTCCAGTGGCCGTCGATCGGCGCGAACGGCCTGAACGCGCGGTCCTCACCGAACTGAAGCTCGCGCCGCACGTAGTCGTTGAACGCGCTCACGTACGTCGAGCCGACCGACGCGGTGAACGGGTCGTACGATGGGTTCTTCTCGAGGGGGTCCATCGCCGGCCCCGCGAAGCGTGTGTCGAGGCGACCCGTGCTCTCGTCACCCGAGTCGCGGAGCGCCTTCTCGAAGTCTCCACCGGTGACGCGCAGGTTCGCCTTGCGGATGTACTCGACCGGCAGCCCCGTGAACGCGTGGAGCCGGCCCGCGACGCGCGCCCGCTCGGCCTCCGGAAGCGCCGAGCCTTGCTGCAGCGCGAGCGCGTACTCGGTCATCGCGAAGTGCGCCGCCTCCTCGGTCAGCGCTTTGAGATCCGGGGGAACGTCGGGTCCCAGCTTGTGGTGGTACGCCGCCGTCGCGGCGAAGGTCGGGATCATGAGCTCGTAGGCGATGTCCATCCCGGGCACCTGCTCGGGAAGATCCGGCAGGAGCTCGAAGTCGAGCGCTTGCGACAGCATGATGACGCCGTTGAAGTCGACCAGGCGGTTCGTCTCCAGCTCGTTGATCAGCACCGCGGCGCGCGTCGTGCCGTAGCTCTCGCCGAAGAGGTACTTCGGCGAGTTGTACCGACCGTAGCGGGCGAGGAACGTGACGATGAACTCCGCGAACGCATGGGCGTCCGCATCGACGCCCCAGAAGGCCTTCTCCTTGTCGGGGCCCGCGATGCGGCTGAAGCCGGCGCCCGGCGCGTCGATGAACACCATGTCGGTGGCATCGAGCAGGCTCTGGGCGTTCTCGACGAGCGGGTACGGGGCGGCCTGCAGGTGGCGGTCGCTCGGCGTCGCGACTCGCCTCGGACCGAACGCCCCCATGTGGAGCCACACCGTCGAAGATCCGGGCCCCCCGTTGAAGAAGAACGTGACCGGCCGGGACTCCGCCGGCACGCCTTGCTTGAAGTAGGCCGCGTAGAAGATCGACGCCTCGGGCGAGGTGAGGCCGCCATGCTTGCCTTCGCCCTCCTTGCCGCCCTTCTCCTTGTCCTCGAGGTCGAGGCGCGCCGCCACGTCGTCCCAGCCCCTGGCATGCACGACGAGCGTACCGGCGACCGCACGGTAGTCGATTCGCTGCTTGCCGACCGTGACGTGGCCGGTCGTGATCTTCTCCTCGTTCGCGAAGTGGTGGGGAAGCGACGGGTCCGGGTCGACGTGGTCCTTCTTGGCCTCCGCCCCCTTGTCCTTCGCGTCCTTCGGCGGCTCCGCGGCCAGCGCGGGAGCGCCGCAACCAGCGGACGAGAAGGCGATGAGGCTACCGAGTGCGTTACGCGCGAGACGGGGGAATCGCATGGGAGGTCCTTTCGGATTCCCCTCTTAACACCGATCGAAGCAAAAGGTTCGCCCCCGATCGGGCGTGCGCGTCCGCGTCACGGCCGAGAAAATCGGGCATGCTCGGCGCATGAAGGGTCGAATCGCGTTCGTCACGGGAGCCACGTCGGGCATCGGGGCCGCGTGCGCTCGCCGCTTCGTTGCCGAAGGAGCAAAGGTGGTCGCCGCGGGCCGGCGCCAGGAGCGCCTCGCGGAACTGTCGCGCGAGCTCGGCGATGCGTGCCACGCCGTCGCCCTCGACGTGCGCGACCGTCGAGCGGTCGAACGGGTGTTCGGTGAACTGCCGGAGGCCTTCGCGGCGGTGGACGTCCTCGTCAACGCGGCTGGTGGCGCTCTCGGCATCGGGAGGGCCGACGTGGCGCAGGTCGAGGACTGGGAAGAGATGATCGCGACGAACGTCCGCGGTCTCGCGCTGATGACTCGAGCCGCGATCCCCGGGATGGTGGCCCGGCGTCGCGGCCACATCGTCAATCTGGGGTCGGTCGCCGGCAGCTATCCCTATCCAGGCGGCAACGTCTACGGCGCCACGAAGGCGTTCGTGGAACGCTTCTCGTCGAACCTCCGGGCGGATCTCCTCGGACACCCGATCCGCGTGACGAACATCGAGCCCGGCATGGTCGAGACCGAGTTCTCGCTCGTGCGACTCGGCGGCGACCGCGCGAAGGCGGACGCCGTCTATGCCGGCATGAAGCCGCTCGGCCCCGACGACATCGCCGACCTCGTTGTCTTCGCGGTGACCCGGCCGCCGCACGTGAACGTCAACCGGCTCGAGGTGATGCCGGTGGACCAGGCGTTTGCCCCGTTCGCCGTGCACCGCGAGGGCTGAGCTTCGCCCCGGCGTGCTAGCTTCGGCGCAATTCAGCCATGCGCATCCTGTCCGGAATTCAGCCGAGCGGCACGCTCCACCTCGGCAACTACTACGGCGCCATCCAGCAGCACATCGAGCTGCAGGCGACGGCGAAGGGCGCCGATCGGGCCTTCTACTTCATCGCGAACTACCACTCGCTCACCACCCTGCAGGATGCGGCGCGCCTCCGCGACCTGACCCGGGACGTCGCGATCGACTACCTCACGCTTGGCCTCGATCCCACGGAGGCGACGTTCTACCGGCAGAGCGACGTCCCCGAAGTGACGGAGCTCGCGTGGCTCCTGTCGTGCGTCGTCGGCAAAGGGCTCCTCGAGCGCGCCACGAG
>JBEKGQ010000528.1:0-5417 GCA_050012715.1 Polyangiaceae bacterium | reverse complement strand
GCGGCGTTCGGGGGACAGATGGGAAACCCGAGCTGGGGCGACCTGCCGCTCGTCCCTCCGCTGCCCGACAGCGTCGCGCGCGACGCGGCCGAGGTCCGCGCCGCCATCGGAGTGAGCCGCGTCCAGCGTCCACGCGAAGCCGTCGCGAGGCTCGTGCAGTACTTCCGCGGGTTCGCCGACTCCGACGACTCGCCGCACGGTCGGGCGAACGTGTACCTCGATCTCGCGCTCTCGAAGAAGGGCGTGTGTCGCCACCGGGCGTTCGCGTTCCTCGTGACCGCGCAGAGCCTGGGGATCCCGACGCGCCTCATCCAGAACGAGGCGCACGCGTGGGTCGAGGTCCACGACGGGCAGCTCTGGCGGCGCATCGACCTCGGCGGGGCCGGGCACATGACGAACCCCGCCTCGAACGCGCTCCCGGAGCGCGCCGTCTACAAGCCGCCGCCCGACACGTTCTCGTGGCCCCAGAACGCGGAGCGTGGCGACGACATGGTCTCCGATGCCCGCGCGCGCGCGAGCGCATCGGCGCCCGGCGGACCGGCCGGCCCTGCCAGCGCGTCCTCCGCCGAAGCCTCGACCGCGAAGCCCGGCGCGTCCGCGTCGGGGGCATCGCCGCCCGCGGGGCCGTCCGCGGCGTCCGGGGGCGAGCACGACGATCGCCCCGCATCGGTCGTCACGCTCGGCGTCGCCGACGCCGACGCGCACCGCGGCCTCCCGGTGAGGCTGCGCGGGGAAGTTCGCGCCGACGGCGAGCCCTGCGCCCACGTCGCGGTCGAGGTGTGGCTGCGGGATCCCGGGACGAAGCCGCCGCGGATGGTCCTCCTCGGGACGCTCGCGACCGGCGACGACGGAGCCTTCTCCGGAGGCATCGTCATCCCCGGGGCGACCCCCCTCGGCGACTACGAGGTGCTGGCTCGCACCCCCGGCGACTCCCGCTGCGGCGGCGGCGCCTCGAACTGAGCGGGGCGCGTGCTATCCGTCTCCTTCGCGATGTCCTCTACCTTTCGCCGGTTCTCCGGCACCCCGTCGTACCTGACCCACGAGTCGCTCGAAGCGGCGGTCGACTGCGCCCTCGCGCTCGAGCGCCCGCTGCTCGTCAAGGGCGAGCCCGGCACGGGCAAGACGCTGCTGGCCCAGGCCATCGCCGAGTCGCTCGGGCTCGAGCTGATCCACTGGCCCGTGAAGTCGACGACGCGCGCGCAGGACGGCCTCTACGTCTACGACACGGTCCAGCGCCTCTACGACGCGCGCTTCGGCGACGGCGACGTGAAGGACATCCGCCGCTACATCAAGCTCGGCCCGCTCGGGCGCGCCTTCGCGTCCAGCCAGCGCCTCGTCCTCCTCATCGACGAGGTCGACAAGGCCGACCTGGAGTTCCCGAACGATCTGCTCCACGAGATCGACCGCATGCGCTTCGTCATCCCGGAGACGGGCGACGAGGTCGTCGCGACGCAGCGTCCCGTGGTCATCATCACCTCGAACAACGAGAAGGAGCTGCCGGACGCCTTCCTCCGCCGGTGCGTGTTCCACTTCATCGATTTCCCCGATCCGGAGCTGATGAAGCGCATCGTCCGGGTGCACCACCCCAAGGTCGACGGGGCGCTGGTCGACCAGGCCGTCGTGGCGTTCTACGAGCTCCGCGCGGTTCCCCGGCTGCGGAAGCGCCCGTCGACGAGCGAGCTGGTCGACTGGATCGGCGTCCTGATGCAGTCCGGCGAGGGGGTCACGCGGGAGCGGCTGGTGCGCGAGCTGCCCTTCCTCGGGGTGCTCCTGAAGAAGGAGCAGGACGTCGAGCTGCTGAAAGCGGTCCGGGCGGCGGGGTCGGGCCCCCGGCGTTGATCTAGCGCGCGACGGGGAGGCGCTTCTTGCCCCCCGAGCCGCCGCTGCGGTCGATCGTCGGGCCCGCGTCCTCGCCCTGGTGCGCGGCGTCGCACAGCTCGACGACGCGCTCGGCGATGGCCGCGAACGCCTTGCTGGCCTCGCCCTGCGGCGCCGCCTGGACGACCGGCGTCCCCTTGTCGGCCCACTCGCGAACGCTCGGATCGAGCGGCACCTGACCGAGGAGCGGCGCCTCGGCAAAGTCGGCCACCGCCTGCCCGCCGCCCTTGCCGAAGAGCTCGTGCCTGGCCCCCGCGGAGTCGATGAACCAGCTCATGTTCTCGACGACGCCGAGGACCGGGATGTTCACCTTCTTGCACATCGAGACGGACTTGAAGACGTCGTCGGTCGCGACGCCCTGAGGCGTCGTCACCATCACCGCGCCGGTCACCTTCACCTTCTGCGAGAGCGTCAGCGCCACGTCGCCCGTCCCCGGCGGGAGATCCATCACGAGGAAGTCGAGCTCCCCCCAGGTCACGTCCTTCATGAACTGCTGCAGGGCGCCGTGGAGCATCGGGCCGCGCCAGATGACGGCGGCCTTCGGGTCCTCGAGGAGGAACCCGATGGACATGAGCTTGATGCCGAAGCGCGCCAGCGGCTCGATGCTCTTGCCGTCGACCGAGAAGGGACGCCCGCTCACGCCGAGCATCGTCGGGATCGAAGGGCCATAGATGTCCGCGTCGAGCAGCCCCACGCGCCACCCGGCGCGCGAGAGGGCCATCGCCAGGTTGCACGCGACGGAGCTCTTTCCAACCCCGCCCTTGCCGCTCATCACGAGGACGACGTTCTTCACCTGCGGCAGCGGATCGTCGGGACCGATGGGGCGGCCGGTCAGCTCGCGCGGGGGACTCTTGGGGATCTCTTGCTCGGTCATGGTGGCTCGCTCATCCCTCTCTTACGACGAGAAGCTTCCGCTCGGTCATCTCTTCGATCGCGAAGCGCACGCCTTCGCGGCCGAGGCCCGAGTCGCGCGTGCCCCCGTAGGGCATCGCGTCGACCCGGAACGTCGGCACGTCGTTCACGATCAGCCCGCCCACGTGGAGCCGCGCGAACGCCTCCGCCACCCGGGTCCGCGAGTCGGTGAAGACCCCCGCTTGCAGGCCGTAGCGTGTGCCGTCGGCCATCGTCAGCGCCTCGTCCCACGTGTCGTAGCGGTGAACGGTCAGCACGGGGCCGAAGACCTCCTCGTCGACCACCTTCAGGCCGCGCCCGTCGCCCTCCACCTCGAGCACGGTGGGCCAGTAGCGGTTGCCTTCGCGCTTGCCCCCGCAGAGGACCTTCGCCCGGCCGCCCTGGGTCGCCTCGGCCACCCAGGCTTCCACGCGCTTCGCGCTGGCCTCGTCGATCATCGGGCCGCACACGGCGGACGGATCCAGCGGCGACCTCGGCTCGAGGGCCCGGGCGCGGGCCACGATCGGCTCGATCGCCTGCGCGGCGATCGGCCGGTGCACGTAGAGCCGCTGTACCTTGATGCACACCTGCCCGGCGTAGCCGAAGGCGCCCGACACGATGCGCGCGCACGCCGCGTCGACGGGCGCATCCTCGTGGAGGAGCACCGCGGCGTTGCCGCCGAGCTCGAGCAGCACGCGCTTCTTGCCGGCGATGGCCTTCAAGGTCCACCCGACCTTGGCGCTCCCGGTGAACGAGAGCGTCGCGAACCGGTCGTCGCGCACCAGCCGCTCGGCGACCGGGACGTCGCAAGGCACCACCTGGACCGCGTCCTCCGGCGCACCCGCGTCGCGGATGCAGTCGGCGAGGAGCAGCGACGTGAGCGGCGTCTGCGGGGCCGGCTTGAGCACGATCGAGCACCCGCAGGCGAGCGCCGGCGCGATCTTGTGGGCCACGAGGTTCAGCGGGAAGTTGAACGGCGCGATGGCGATGACCGGCCCGGCCGCCACGCGAACCCAGCTCCCCGAGTAGCCGCGGCTCGCCGCCGTGACGTCGAGCGGCATGACCTCGCCGACGATGCGCGTCGCCTCTTCCGACGCGATGTCGAACGTCGACACGCCGCGCGCCACCTCGGCTCGCGCCATCGAGATGGGTTTCCCCGCCTCCCGCGCGAGCAGGTCGGCGAAGGCGTCCTGGCGTCCCTCGATCGCCCGCGCGACGCGACCGAGCAGCGCCTTTCGCTCGAAGCTGGAGAGCACCTGCATGCGGGCGAAGGCCTTCCCCGCGGCCAGCGTCGCTTTTTCGGCCAGGGCCTCGTCGGCGAGGGGGACCTGCCTGAGCTCCGTGCCTGTCCACGGCTCCTTCACGACGAGCGTACCGGCCATGGCGACATCGATAGCGCGCCGTGCACCTTCCGCCGACACGTCTGGTGGATCGGCCGCGATCCAAGAATGCGCCTCCCGAGCCCCGTTGCATTCCGGAATGCTCGGAAAATTACCCTGTCGACCGAGAAATGTCGGCTGGCCTGCCACGTGCTCACGCATGTGGCCGCGGAGGATTCGCCCATGAGCAGCTGGTGGACGCGAGGGGTGCAGTGGCTCGGTGCGGTCGCGCTGGTGGGGACGGCGGCGACCGGCGTGGCCTGCGGCGGCGGCAGCGGCGGGGCGGGGGACTCCCCCGACGCGGGCGCGCCGAAGGGCGCCGCCGGCAGCGACGCGGGTAACTTCGGCGGCGACGCCGGGAGCCTGCTCGGCAACAGCTCCACGCTGCAGTCGATCACCGTCGCTCCGCCCACCGCCACCATCGAGAGCCTCAACGGCGTCGCCGTCACGCAGGCCTTCACGGTGACCGGTCACTTCGCCGACGGGACGACGAAGCCCCTGCCCACGGGCGTCTCGTGGAGCGCGAGCGAGCCCGGCATCGGCGCCGTCGATACGACGGGCCTCTACACCGCGAACGGCTCGCTCGGCGGCGTCCTCTCCGTGCAGGCCTCCTACCAGGGCCAGATGGCGTCGGCCGCGCTGACCGTGGTGCTCCACATCCAGACGAACCCCGCCAACGCCGCCGGGAACATCCAGGCCTCCCTCGGCTCGGCCACGACCCCCGATGCCTCCGTCGTCTGGGCCTACCCCTACGACGGCACCGTGTGGCCGCGCGGCCTCCTCGCGCCGATCCTCCAGTGGAACGGCGGCGCGGCGACGGACACGTATTACGTGCACATCAAGAGCGCCACCTTCGAGCTCGACGACTACACCGCCGCGACGGGCGCCCCGGCCTCGCAGGTCGCCCTCGACAACCCGACGTGGTCGCAGTTCGTCGACTCCACGTCGGGCGCCACGCAGATCACCGTCACGCGCTGGAACGGCACCGCGGCCACCCTCATCGCCAACCACACGTGGACCATCGCGCCGGCCTCGATGCGCGGGACCATCTACTACTGGTCGAACGACCTCGGCCGCGTGCTCCGCATCAAGCCGGGCTCGCCGACCGCCGACGACTTCGCGAACCAGGCGCCGCTGAACGATCCGAACCAGTACGTGCAGTCGAGCTGCCTGATGACCTGCCACACCGTCAGCGCCGACGGCTCGACCCTCATCAGCGGCGGCGGCGTCTTCGGTGGGAGCTACAACCTGCTCACCGGCCAGCCCACC
>JBEKGQ010000527.1:0-5426 GCA_050012715.1 Polyangiaceae bacterium | reverse complement strand
ATCGCCAGGTGATCGCGCGTCGGGCAGACGCGGTTCGTCAGCAAGGCGACGACGATCCGCGCGTCCGGATCGATCCACAGGCTCGTGCCGGTGAAGCCGAGGTGGCCGAAGGCGCATGGCCCCATGCGCTCGCCCGCGCTGGACGTCTCGGGCGGCGGGCTCTTGCCGTCGAAGCCCGCGCGAAGCGTCCCGCCGGGGCGCGAGCGGACGAGCCACTCGAGCCCGTCGAGCTGGTCGAGCACCGCGCGGCCGAAGGTGAGGACGGCGCCGACCGTCGCGAAGATGCCCGCGTGGCCGGAGCCCCCGCTCCCGGTGAGGGCCCAGGCGTTCTCGTCGTGCACGGCGCCCACGACCGGACCGCCGCGCCAGTCGACGGTCTCGGTCGGGGCAAACGGACCGGTCACGCCGCGGGACGCGAGCCCCCGCGCCGTGCCGGCCACGGTTCCCAGGTCGAGCGGTGCGAGGACGAGGCGCTCGACCGCCTCGCCCGCGTCGACGGCGCCGACGGCCCGGGCGAGCGCGACGCCCGCGAGGACGTACCCGAGGTCACTGTAGAGCGGGGGAAACCCTTCCGCGGGTGGCTCGCCGGGGGCGTCCGGGCGCCGCGCCTCGGCCGCCTCGCGGAGCGCGGCCGCGACGTCCATCGGAGGCCCGTCGCGGAGAAGGAGCGGCGCGTAGAGCTTGCGGTGGGCCTCGAGCCCCGCGCGGTGCGCGAGGAAGAGCTCGAGCGGAACGCGCTCGCTCGGCGTGCCGCGCGCTTCGACCACGAGCTCCCCGAGGGGGGCGTGAGGGTCGATGCCCGAGCGCGCAATCGCGAGCGCAGTCATGGGCTTGGTGACGCTCGCCAGGTCGAAGAGGATCGGGCTCGCCCCCCCGACCTCACGTGCACCGTCGCGCTCCCACCCCGCCGCCGCGAGCGGTGCGACGCCCTGGCTGACGAGCGCCTGCGCGAGCTCTTCCGGGGACATCATTCTTTGACCCTTGCCTGTAGCGACTTGTACACTTTGCAGTCGGACGCTGATCGATGGCCGAATTCGCCTGGGAAGCGCGCGCACGCGGCGGTGAGCTGCGCAAGGGCTCCATGGAGGCGGAGACCGAAGAAGCGGTCAACACCCGGCTCCGTGCCCAGCAGCTCCAGCCGACCAAGGTCAAGAAGAAGGGCAAGGCGCTCAGCTTCCAGATTGGCACGGGCGTCAATCACAAGGACATCGTCACCTTCACGCGCCTCTTCGCGACGATGATCGACGCGGGCCTGCCCATCGTGCAGTGCCTCGACATCCTCCAGGGGCAGACCGACAACAAGCTCTTTGCCGCCATCCTGAAGGACGTCAAATCGAACGTCGAGCAAGGCGCGACGTTCAGCGACTCGCTGCGCCGGCATCCGAAGGTGTTCGACCACCTCTACGTGAACCTCGTCCAGGCCGGCGAGATCGGCGGCATCCTCGACACGATCCTCGGGCGCCTCGCGGTCTACATCGAGAAGGCCATGAAGCTGCGCCGGCAGGTCCGCGGCGCGATGGTCTATCCCAGCATCGTCCTCGTCGTCTTCTTCGGCGTCCTCTCGATCCTGCTCCTCTTCGTCATCCCCGGCTTCGAGCACATGTTCCAGGACTTCGGGTCGAAGGAGGAGCTGCCCGCGCTCACCCGCATGGTCATGGCCGTGTCGCGCGCGTTCACGGGCAACATCCTCTGGGTCTTCCTCGGGGTGACGGCTTTCCTCTTCGGCTTCAGCTGGGCCACGCGCACGCCGCGCGGAAAGAAGATCTTCCACCGGACCCTCCTCCGGCTGCCCGTCATGGGCGACGTCCTCAAGAAGATCGCGGTCGCCCGCTTCACGCGCACCCTCGGCACGCTGCTCTCGTCGGGCGTCCCCATCCTCGACGCCCTCGAGATCGTCGCGAAGACGGCGGGAAACGTGATCGTCGAAGAGGCGATCATGTACGCCCGCGCGCGCATCTCCGAGGGCAAGAACATGGCGCAGCCCCTCATGGAGACGAACGTCTTCCCGCCGATGGTCGTGCAGATGGTCGGCGTCGGCGAGCAGACGGGCGCGCTCGACACCATGCTCAACAAGATCGCCGACTTCTACGAGGAGGAGGTCGACGTCGCGGTCTCCGCGATGACGAGCCTCATCGAGCCGGTGATGATGGTCGGCATCGGCGGGACGGTGGGCGTCGTGCTCATCGCGATGTATCTCCCGATCTTCAGCATCGCGGGGAAGATCAAGGCCGAGTAGGGCTTCTCGCCCCCGGCGTTTCGAAGGCGGACGGCATGGAGCTCGGCATCCGGTCGGCGAGCGCGCCCGACCACACCCTCGCCTGGCGCATCGCGTGGATCACCGCCCTGCGTCTCGGGTTTCTCACCCTCCTCCTCGGCGCGACCGCGATCCTCTACCTCCACGGCGAGCTCGCTCGCTACCCCTTCAGCCTGCGCATCGTGTTCGTCGCCATCGCGGGCAAGTTCGCGCTCGCGGGGATCTACGCCGTCGTCCTCCGCTCGGCGCGGCACCTCTACGAGCTCGCGTGGACGCAGATCGTCCTGGACCAGGTGATGTGGACGGCGATCGTCTACGTGTCCGGCGGCGTCACGAGCGGCGCCACGTCGTTCTATGCGCTCACGTGCCTCGTCGGCGCGGTGCTCATCGGCGTCCGCGGGGCGCTCGGGGCGGCGGCGCTCGGCATCGGGCTCTACACGACGCTCTGCGTGGGCTTTCACTTCGGCTGGATCCACGGGCCGCCCGACCAGGCCGCGGCGAGCTACGCTCTCGACGCGCGTCAGCTCACCTACCCGCTCCTCGTCAACTCGCTCGGGGTCGCCGTGGTCGCGCTCCTCTCGGCCTACCTCGCCGAGCGCCTGCGCCTCACCGGTGGCGCCCTTCAAGTCGCCACCGCCCGCGCCCACGAGGCCGAGCGCCTCGCCGTCCTCGGGCGCATCGCCGCCGGTCTCGCCCACGAGATCCGCAACCCGCTCGGCTCGATCACCGGTTCCATCGAGATGCTCCGCGAGTCGCCCGCCCTCTCCGACGAGGACCGGCGCCTCTGCGACATCGTCCAGCGCGAGGCGCGGCGGCTCAACGACCTCGTCGGCGACATGGTCGACCTCTCGAAGCCGAGGAGCCCGCGCGCCGAGGCCACCGACGTCGCGGCGCTCGCGCGAGACGTCGTCGCGCTGGCCACGCACTCGGCCCGGGGCTCCGACATCCAGGTGCGCTACGACGGCCCCGTCGTCCCCGCCGTGGCCCGATGCGACGGCGCGCAGATGCGGCAGGTGCTGTGGAACCTGGTGCGCAACGCGATGCAGGCGAGCCCCGCCGGATCGACGGTGACGGTGCGGGTGGCGACCGACGACCGCCACGTGCTCCTCGCCGTCGACGACCAGGGCCCCGGCCTCCCCGCCGACGCGCGCATCTTCGACGACTTCTTCACGACGCGCACGCACGGCGCGGGCATCGGTCTGGCGGTGGTGAGGCGCATCCTCGACGCCCACGGCCCGATGGGCGCCCAGCTGACGGTGGAGCCGCCGAGGGGGGGCGGGGCGAGCTTCCGGGTCACACTCAGCCGCGACGTGTCGGGTCTGCGGCGGAGCCTGAGCCCGCCCTCCACGTCGGGCTGAAGCCAGCTCGTCGCCATGCAAGTGATGGGAATGAGTACGGGATTGAATCGCGGGAGCCCCGCGCCCGTCGATCGGGGGAGAGACCCAAGACGCCGCCCGTACCCGGTGCATCCAACTTGCAAGAAGGCACCGAACGAGGCAGGTAACCGACTCCATGCGCTTCCTCCGTCACGTCGCCACGCTCTCGTCGCTCCTCGGCCTGCTCGCCGTGGCGGTCCCCGCCCACGCCGAGGACGCGCAGGGCTTCATCCAGCGTGAGCACACGCAGCTCGAGACCATCCTGCACAAGCCGGCGTCCCCCGCGCGCGACGCCGAGGTGAACACGGGCCTCGACACGTTCGTCGACTACGACGAGATGACGCGACGCACGTTTGGCGTCCCCTGCCACGCGTCACTGCCGAACTGCGAGAACCTCTGGGCACAGCTCGACGACGCGAAGAAGGCGGAGGTGAGCGATCTCCTGAAGCAGCTGGTCCGCAAGACGTACCGGAAGAACCTGCTGAAGACGCTCGACTTCGACATCGCCTACAAGGGCGAGCGCACCCAGAACGGCGACATCCGCGTCATCACCGAGGCGCAGGACAAGAACAAGCCGCACGACCCCCCCGTGCGCGTCGACTACATCGTCCGGCAGACCGACAAGGGCTTCGTCGCGGTCGACTTCGTGACCGAGGGGTCGAGCCTCGTGAAGAACTACTACACGCAGTTCCGCACCAAGATGGACGACCCGAAGCTCGGGTACCCGAACATCGTCGAGAAGCTCAAAGAGAAGATCGCGAAGCCCTAGTCCTTCTGCCAGACCGACCACTTGCCCTCGTGCCACGCGAGGTGGAACGTCCCCGCGGGCGGGTGGAAGCCCGAGCCTCGCGTGAGCACGTAGTCGTAGTACGGGTAGAGCTCCGTCATCGGCACCTGCTCCGGGGTCCACTCCCATCGCAGGCGCGGCACCGTCCCCGGCGGCGGGAAATGCCCCGGCTGGTACTGCACCGGCCAGTGCGGAAAGCTCGTGTACGAGAACTGCACCACGCCGCCCTTCTCCGCCTGGTAATAGGACACGTAGTGGAGGAACGACGTGAACGTGTCGCTCATCACGCTCGTTCCGCGGTCGTAAATGAGCCCCGCGACGTGCTTGCGCGGCTCCATGAAGGCGATCGCGTCCTCGATCTCACCGACGTCCTGCCGTTCGAACTCGATGAAGTGCTTGCACACGTTCACCGTCGAGCCGACCGCCACCAGCAGCGCCGCCGCGGTGACGAAGAGCCCGCGGCCGCGGGCCGGCATCCGTAGCAGGGGGATCGACAGGAAGATCGCGGGCACCGGGAAGCGCTGGCCGAACAGCCACACGTCGCCCAGCTTGTCGCCGAAGGTCAGGTAGCCGGCGACGCAGACGACCGGCAGGACGAACCATCCGCGCGCCACCGGCCGAGCGCGATCACTCTGACCCGCGGAGAGCCCGAGCGCGGCGACCGCCACCAGCGCGAGCGCGATCGCCCAGTGTTCGTTGCTCTGGTCGCGGAAGATGTCGAGCGACCAGCGGTCGAAGAAGCCGGGCGCGAAGGGCAGCTTCTGGCCGAAGATCTGCGGAACGAGCTGGGTCCTCGGGTCGGCGCCGTGCAGCGCGCCGCTCGACTTCGACGCGAACAGCCACCATGCGGTGAGCGCGGGCCCCGGCAGGAGCGGGAGGGCGGCGGAGAGCCACCGCTGCGGCCGCGTCCACGGGAAGAGCGCGAGGCAGCCCACCCCGAAGAGCGCGAACGGCAAGATGTGCGCGTAGAATGTGAGCACCGTGAGCACGGCGACCACGACCGCGGTTC